>JAEUWI010000003.1 GCA_016791475.1 Candidatus Hydrogenedentota bacterium | reverse complement strand
ACCTGAGCTTTCTGTAATGATTCATATTTTCATCATGTATCCAGCCTCCCATCGAGTGAGCGCGGCATAACCATACGATCCAGTTGGCAAAATTAAGCCATGCCCCTTCGGCGCGTAATGCCGGCAGGGATGCCTGCGCTCCCAGCTTATGCATGTTTTATTGGGGGGGCGCAACGACATTTTGAAAAAAGCAGGTACCGACCTGAGGCATTGATAAACGGTACGCGTACGTAATTGGAGTAGTCGAATGAAACAGAACTATTTTGGCATCGCAGCCGTATTGGCCCTGTCAATGGTTGGGCGCGTATTCGCTCAGGAGGATGAACCGGTGATCTTCAAAGCAGGCTTTGCGTCGGTCGACATCACACCCGAGGCTTCCGTACCCATGTGGGGCTATGGCAGAGAACACCGTCCCGAGAACAACTCCACGGGCGTGCTTGACCTGCTCTACGCGAAGGCGCTGGTCTTTGAGGCCGGCGAGACCCGCGCCGCCCTCGTGGGCCTCGATCTGGGTCGTGCGCCTTTCGAGCCCATGGTGCGCCGCATCGAGCAGGCGGTGCTGACCCAGGCCGGGGTTCAACATGTATTCCTCGTGGGCTCCCACACCCACCACGGCCCCGCGCTGGAACTCGTTCCCGTGGAAGGCAACACGGATCCCTCACTGCAAAACGCCTTCGCCTATTACGAGCAACTGGAGCAAGAGCTAATCGGCGTCATCGTCGAGGCGGCGAGCAAGCTCGTGCCCGCGAAAATCGGCTGGGCCTCCGCCGAGAGCCAGGTGAACCGAAACCGTCATACCCAGGAGGCGCCCGTCCCCCGCGATCCGGAACTCTTCACCCTGCGCGTGGATGACCTCGACGGCAAGCCCATCGCCCTTATGGTTAATTTTGCCGCGCACCCGACCAACCATCCCCACGGCGACAACAAATTCAGCGCGGACTATCCGGGCGTGATGATGAAGGCGATTCAGGACGCCACCGGCGCGCCGTGCCTGTTCCTGCAGGGCGCGGCAGGCGACCTGCAGTGCGATGTGGACGACAGCCAGTGGGGCAAAGTTGAGCAGATGGTGGAGCCGGGGCAGCAGCTTGCCCGGGAAGTGCTCGCGCTGAACGCGACACTCACGACGGCCGCGCCAGCCCGACCCGATCTGCGCGGTGAACGGGCCTCGTTTTCCTTCAAACTGCGCCTTGACCTGAACGATCCGGCCGTGACAGAGGGGATGCGCGCCGAGTTTGGCGAATCGCTCCACCAGAGCTACAAGACGAAATACGCCGATGGCCTGATGCATCCGAAGTTCACAACCCTGCTCATCAACGGCGAACTTGCCATCGCGGGCGGCTCGGGAGAGTTCTTCTGCGATCATTCCCTCCAACTGAAGAAGCGCGTCGAGGGCGTGAAGACGATTTTCGTGGGCTACTGCAACGGCCACGACATGTACTTCCCCACCTTGCGCGCCATAGAACAAGGTGGCTATGGCGCCGACCCGGCATCCGCCTGGGTGACGCCCGGTGGTCCCGAGAAAATGATAGATCGCGCGGTGTTCTCGATCCGTGATCTGGTGAAACAGACGCGGCCCGTCGTGCCTGCGGCGACCGAACCGCCGAAGTAGGGCGCTCTACGAATTCGCTGATCTTATCGGTTCCGTGCACCTTCGCGTATTTCCGTGGTCCGATCCTTTTTTTGACCACGGAAGGGCACGGAAATGCACGGAAAAATGGCTCCGATATTCTGCGGGAGTGCGCAAGAAAATCGAAAGGGACTGTGAGTGTTGGACGTCCGTCGAATACAACATGACGAAGGTAGCGTCTATCGCGAGATTCGCCTTCGTGCCCTTCGCGACGCCCCAGACGCATTTACCACGACCTACGCGCAGGCCATTGAGCGTAACGCAGGTAGTTGGGATGAAACGGCAGACGGTGCTGCCAACGGCACGGCGCGGGCAATCTTTTTCATCCTGACCGATGGCAAACCGACAGGCCTGGCTGCCCTCTATCTCCATCCTGAGTTACCCGGCACCGGAGAACTCCTACAGGTCTGGGTGGCGCCCGAACATCGGGGAAGTGGCGCTGCGGATGCGCTGCTGGATGCCCTCTTTCGCTGGGGCACAGAAGAAGCCGGATTCAGTCGTGTGATCGCGGAGGTGAAAGCCAGCAACACGCGGGCGCTCGGTTTCTACCGAAGATACGGGTTTGACCATCTTGTGAATATCGAGGCTAGCGATCCTGATGAAATTGTGCTGGAATGGATCCCCACGGTCGAATCGTAGTATTCCTGCTTTGCCTGTTCACAAAGAAGGTATCACCCTCAGTCCGCCCCTGGCGCTTCGAGATATGTAACAATCTCTTTCTCGTATTTCGCCATCGCCGCCTCCAGTTCCGCTCGCTGTGCGGGTTCTGCATCAGGCGTTTTCAATTTCAGCAACTCGAGCCGCAAACGCACATTTTCGTAGGACTGATAGGCCATCCAAGCTTTCAGGAATGCCAGATTATTCGGTCCGCCGATATTCATACGTTCCCAGCCTGGCAACTTTAGATCAATGAATTCCTGTTTCGACAGCGTCAGCGTGATCGTCGCATCCGCAGGCAGTTCCTTCTGGCCGTCACCAACGAATATCCACGGATTATCGTTCGTTCCGGTGTCGAATTTACTGAGATTCGAATCCCCCACAAATGCCTCATACAACCGACCGTGAGCCTCCCATAGATTCACCACTTGTTTGAATGTTTCATCCACTTCCTTCTGCGAGAATATTTGTTCAAGTCGTTGGCGGTCCTTGAGAATTGCCGATCCTGAATCGAGCGAATCACCGCCAACTGCGGTGCAGACCAATATGAGCAGAATACTGTTTGCGCAAATTAACTTAATGCTTGGCATATACAAGCTCCTCTCAAATTTCGTATGGCACGACTTCACAAGCTGGACCCGGAAATGCACTGATTCGCGCAATTCTCCGCCCTCATGACAACCAATCGAGTACCGCTTGATTGAGGTCGCACCCGGCGTTCGGGCTGTGGTTCCTTGCTATAGAGCATCCGCGTTACTGCTAAACCACCCCTTTATCAGCGCTGCCGTCTCCACGGGCTTTTCCTGGGGGATGAAATGTCCCGCGCCGGGGATGACCTCCAACTTCGCTTTGGGCAATCGCGCCTGCTGGGCGGCGGCCCAGGGCTGGGCGTAGCTGTTTTCCCCGGTAACCACGCAGGCCTCGAACTGGAGCGTGTCGAGCACGTCGTAGATATCACTGGCACCGCCGAGCTCGTAGAACCACGATTCGCGGCTTCCGGGGCATTTGAGCTGGAATCCCCCACCTTCCGCTGGCGTGAAGGCGTGCTCGATATAGGAATCCACCGCACCGGGTACCCAGTGCTCCATGGGGGGCTTCGAACTCAGCCGCTCCCGAGCCGCTTCCAGAGTCTCAAATTCGTTCTTCCGCTTGCGGACTTTCTCCGCCAGCGGATGTTCCCCGTTGAAGAAAATTCGGTCCGCGATGATGGCGTCGATGAGCATGACTTTGCCGAAGATTCCGGGCACCCTGCGTTCGGCATAGGCCACGTGGGCCCCGCCTGCGGAATGACCAACCGCGCCCATCCCCCGGGGGAGATCGAAATGCTCCATGATGGCGAGCAAATCCTGACCGGAGAAGTCCCAGAGATAATCCCGTCGCTGCTCCGGTGCCTGGGAATCGCCCTGACCTCGAGTGTCGGGCGCGAGGATGCGAAACCGGTCACCCAGCTCGGCCACCACCACATCCCAGATTCGGCCGAGGGTGCCGGTGCAATGCACGAGCAACAGGGGTTCCCCCAGGCCGCCGTAATCCCACACATTCAGATCGACGCCGCCGTAACCGGTTACCGTGATAGCCTGAGGGTCTCTTGGGAGGGGCATGGAGGCCTTTCGGGAATTAAGAATAGAGAATTAAGATTAGCGAATGATGAATAAAAGAAACCAAACCACCGGAGTGTGATCCATGTCCCTATTGTACCCTCTTCATTCGCCATTCACTATTCAAAATTCACTATTCCCTACTCGTGTCGCAACGCTTCAACGGGATCCATGCTCGCCGCGCGAATGGCGGGGTAGATCCCGAAGATAATACCGACAATAGCGGAAATACTGAAAGCAAGGATGGGTCCGTCCGGCGTGATGATGGTACGCATTTCGGTGAAGGCTCCGATAGCGATGGGGATCATGACGCCAAAGACGACCCCCAGGGCGCCGCCCGTGGCGGAGAGCAGGACGGTCTCGATCAGGAACTGGATGATGATGTCGCGGTGCTTGGCCCCCAGAGCGCGGCGGATGCCGATCTCCCTGGTGCGCTCGGTAACGCTGGCAAGCATTATGTTCATAATGCCGATGCCGCCCACAAGCAGGGAAATCGCGGCGATGGAACCCAGCAGGATATTGAAGGTGCGGGCCGTTTCCTCGGCTGAGCGAAGCAACTCCAGGGGGACTTCGATCTCGAAGTCCTTCTGCTTGTGGTGCCGCGCAAGTATCTCGCCTATGATGAGGGCGGTCTCTTCCACTTCCGCCTGATCCTTTACCTGGATCGTGGCTTCGTGGAGTTGTACTTTCTCATTTTCAAAGCTACCGCTGCTCTGCTTGCGCAGGATTTCGCCGAAACGGTCACGGGCCGTGGACAGGGGTATGTAGATGCGGTCCATGCTGCTTGAATCAGAGCCGCTGCCGCCGTCCTGCTTTCCCAACCCGGCGGGTGCCGCCTCGCGGTCGATGATGCCGATGACCTGATAGTAGTCCCCGTCCACTCGGATCTTACGGCCCAGCGGACTTTCGAATGGAAAAAGCGAGGGCACGACCGCTTCGCTCAGGACGCACACGTTTTTCTTCTCTTCCATCTCGATATCAGAGAAGAAACGACCCTGGCGGAGGCCGAGTTTGCGCATTTCGGGGAACCAGGGAACGGTGCCGACCAGATCCGCGTCCGCTCGGGCCGTGGCATTCCAGACCCGTTTGCGCATGATGCGATTGGGCACGATCACGCTGACACCGGGGATGGACTCGCGGACGCGTTCAATGTCGTCATACGTAAGGCCGTACTCAATGACGTAGCTCTGCTGGGCGCTGTTGCTTCCGGTGTCCGGTGGCTTGACGCTCTTCAGAATGATGTTGTTGCTGCCCAGGCGGCGAATTTGTTCCTGTGCCTCGAAGCTGGCCCCCTCCCCCACGGCCAGCATGGCGATCACGGAGCAGACGCCGAATACGATGCCGAGCACGGTCAGCAGGGAACGGAGGCGGTGCAGCCAGAGACTCTTGAAGCCCAGGATTATCGTGCGCTTAAGGCGCACGGGTGCAAAAGGGCTGGTGCTGTGCCTTCCGGCGAGCCGCCTATCCATTGCGGATATCCCGCTCGACCAGGCCGTCGCGGAGGCGGATCACCCGCTGGGAACGCCGGCCGATCTCGTCGTCGTGGGTCACCATGATGATGGTCTTTCCCTGCTGATGGAGCTCGTCGAAGAGCCCCAGAATTTCGGCGCCCGATCGCGAGTCCAGATTGCCCGTGGGCTCGTCCGCCAGCAGGACGATGGGGTCGTTGACCAGGGCGCGGGCGATGCCCACGCGCTGCTGCTGGCCGCCGGAAAGCTCAAAGGGCTTATGGTTGAGGCGGTGCCCCAGCCCCACTTTCTCCGCCATCTCCTCGGCTATTTCGCGGCAGACTTCCTGAGGGATTCCCTGATAGTACAGGGGTACTTCAATATTCTCCAGCACGGTAAGTTGCTGGATCAGGTTGTAGGACTGGAAGATGAAGCCCAGGCGCGCGCCGCGAATCTCGGACAGGTCGTCGTCCGGCATCTGAGAGACATCCGTATCGCCCAGTATGTAATGCCCCGAAGTGGGACGATCCAGACAGCCCAGAATGTTGAGCATGGTGGATTTCCCGCAACCGGAAGGGCCCATGATCGCGCAGTAGTCCCCCTCGAGGATATCGAGGTTGATCCCGCCCAGGGCGTCAAGGCTTTCCGAGCCCATCTGATAGGTCTTCCGGACGTTCTCGAGGCGGACGATGCTGGAGACGGCCACCGTCATTACGCGGCCTCGGGCGTCTTGGGGGCTTCCACGGCCGGTGCCTCGTCCTCTTTCTTTTCTTCCTTGTCCTCGCCGGATTCGTCCTCTTTCTCGTCGGAGTCACCGCTTGACGGCGAGCGGAGCGCCACCACCTCGCCGGCCTCGAGTCCCTCTTTGATTTCGATGAAGGAGGTGTCGAAGGAGCCGGTGACCACCTTGCGCCGTTCCATGCCGTTGCTGGCGACGTACACGACGGTTTCTGTTCCTTCCTGGGACACGGCCTGAAGGGGGACTTTGACAACGTCCTGGAGGACTTCGATGATGATTTCGCCTTCGGCGCTCATGCCGGGCTTGAGCCAGTCATGCTGGCCGTCGATGGTGATCGTGGTGGCGTACACCTTGAGGTCGGGGTTCATCCAGCGGTTCTGGGAATCGGGGAGCACGGCAATTCGGAAAACTTCGCCCGTGAGCGGAGAATCCGGGAAAGCGTCCACCGTGATCCGGGCCTTCTGGCCTTTCACCACTTTCTTCACATAGGACTCGTGTACTTTCACCTCGACCGTCATCTGGGTTGTATCGGGAATGGTGATGATCACCTGGCGCTCGCGCACCGTGGCGCCTTCTTCGATGCGGTCGTTGTCGCGATAGTAGCTCCGATTGCCTTCGCCATAGACCACCAGGCCAGGTTTCGTGGCGCGGATCACACACTTCTCGATCTGTTCCTTCAACTCGTCCCGCTTGCGGCTCTGGAGCTCGAAGCTGGCCTGGGCGGAGTTGAGGTTGGCCTCGGCCTGGGCCAGTTTGGACACGGCCAGTTTTCGCGCGCGCTGGAGTTTGCGCAGTGATTCCTCATAGTCCGATACGAGTTTCTCGGCCTGTTTGGGGAACTCGTACTTCACGTAGAGGTCCATATCCGTCTGAGCGGAGTCCTTGCTGATAGCTTTGCGCTTAAGGGCGAGCTCGTCGTTCTCCATCTCTATTTTCGTGACGAAATCCTTCTCGAAAAGGCGCTTCGTCCCCGCCAGGCGCGACTCGGCCACGCCCACTTCCTCCGCCGCCAGCACCACGTCGTCTTCATACTTGCGGATGGATTGGCGGGCCTGGCCATCCCCCAATGTCTCCAGGCGGGCATATTTCGTGAAATCAATTTCCAGGGCCGGGCCGGTTTCGCTCTCCATGGCGATTCGACCGGATTCGGGATCGCGCGCCAGCGCCTCGGGCGGCGCGGGAGAACCGGCGGACGCGGGCGCATCGGGAGAAACGGGCGCGACTTCCTTCTCACTTCCCGCCGCCTGGGCGAGCTCCGAGGCCAGGGCGTTCTCCTCCACTTTTTCGGCGATCTCCGAAGCGGCTTTCTCGCCCAGAAACTTCTTCATATCCATCAAGGCGAATTTGCTCGCCAGTTCGGCCGCTTTCACATCGCTCTGATTCTGGTTGATCTGGATTCCGTGCTCTTCCCGGGCTTCCGTGAAGCGCGCCAGCGCATTCTGGTACTGGAGTTCCTGTTCCGTGAGTCGGTCCAGGAGTTCTTTCGAGTCCAATTCTACGAGAAGTTTGCCTTCGGCCACGTCCTGCGGCGTGACGAGGTAGCCCTCCTCCACGATGGTGAGAATCTTGGTCGTACCCTGAACCTCGGACTTGAGTTCCTGAGATTCCTTGGCTTCGATGCTTCCGCCTTCCACCACGGATACTTCAAGCGGGCCCCGGACCGCTGTAAAGGTGGTGCCAAAGCTGATGGCGCCCTCGCCCTTTCCCAGGAATCCGTAGAGTCCGTAGATCAGGGCGAGCGCCAGTGCGCCCAGGATAAGGCGCAGGGGCCACTTTCTGCGGCGGAGGGATGCCGGTGCGAAGCTAGAGTTGCTGCTGGTAGTCATCGGAGACTTCCTCCCATTGTCCATCTTCTTTGATATACAGAATGCCCATATCGAGCCAGAACTGCAAGCGGGCAAGCGTGTGGCTGATGAGCGAAGCGGTCAGTCCGTTCTGGGACTGCGTGAGTTCATTCTGGGCGTCCACCTGATCCAGCGCGGAGCCCCGCCCGAGTTCCGCGAGGAGTTCCTGTTCTTCCACGCGGCGCATGTTCAAATCCACGCTCTTCTGCGCCACCAGAAAGTTTCGGCGGGCGGATTCGAGGTTTCGCCAGGCGCTGCGCACGTCCAGCGAAATGGTGTCTTCCGCAAGGGTCAGGTCGCGCTTGATGCGCTCGTACTGGATCAGCGTACTACGATATGCGTTTCTTTCGGCTTTTCGATCAAGGGGCAGGTCCACATCGAGGCCCGCGTTCCAGTCGGTGCGGCGGAAATCGAGCCGCTGAAAATTGTCGTCGCCCTGGCTGCGCACCGAGGCATCGGCGGCAAGGGTGACATCGGGCAGCAGGGCGTTCCGGGCCACGACCAGCGCTCGTTCCGCGTCTTCGACCCGGTCGCGCTCCGTGTACAGATCCAGACGGGCACTGAAGGCCACCTTCACCGCGTCGTCCATGACGATGTTGGGGTGGCGCAGGCCCGTACGTCGCAACTCGTCGAGTTCCGCGGGGTCAAGCACAATGGCCGTATGGGTGGACAGCCCAAGTAGAATCTTGAACTCGTCTAGATTCTCGCGATAGTTGCGCACCGCATTGATCCAACTGTTCTCCGCCCCCAGTTCGGCGGCTTCCTGACGGCCCACGCTTGCCAGGGTGCTCCGGCCTTCGGTGGCAAAATCGCGCTCGCGCTCCGCGTTGCGGCGGAAATTCTCCAGGCTGTTCCAGTTATTGTGAACCGCATCGAGATTCTGGAGTACCTGGTAATACGCCGCAGCCACCTGGACGGTGAACTGCTGGCGAAATCGGCTGAAATCACGGAGGGCATAGAGTACATCGCGCTCGGCCTGGGTCAGGCGCTCGGCGGAAACTTTTGCGCCCGCCCCGCGAAGGAGGGGCTGGGTCACCGTGGCGGAGAGCACCGACGAAGTGATGGATTCCGTGTCCCCGGTAAGAAAGCGGAGAAAATTTGAGGTAAGGTCCACCGCAATGCGCCCGCCCCCTTTGAGGAGCCAGTCCACGCCCGCGCTTGTGCCCGCCGACGCCGTGCGCTCGCTCGCGTAGCCCGCTTCGGTTCCGGTGAGTCCGGCCACGTCTCCGGCTTGTTCCACCACGGCGGCATAGGCGTTCAGCAGGTCGGCGGGTGTGCCGGTGACAGCCTCAAGTTCATCGATAAAGGCGTTCGTTACGCCCAGGGCCTGGCTGAGTTCCGTCGCCTCGTTGGTCGTTGTGGTGGTGCGGGCATACTCGGCCCCGGCTCCACCCGAAAAGATGGGCGCATAGCGATGCCGGTCCAGGCTCAGCGACAGGGCCTCCAGGTAGAGGGCCTCTTTGCGATTCTGATAAGCGCGGCTGTTGGTGACGGCCAGGGCGAGGGCCTGCTCCAGCGAGAGGACCGTTGCGCCGCTTTCGTCCGCGCCGGTTTCGCCCAGGGCGGGATCGATCACATCGTTGACCGGCAGATCGTCGAGCGCATCCGCGCCCGTCGTGGGCTCGATGGAGAAGTCCTCGAGCATCCCCGGCACCTCGGTCGATTTGGTCTCGATGATTTCGTAGACTTCTCGGTCCGCACTTTCCTTAAAGCGAGTCGTCGAGCACGAGGCCAGCAGGGCCGCCGCCACCACTGCGGAGAGGAGCGCGCACACGCGTCGCCCACCCGAGGTACTCGTGGATAATCTTAAGAGAATACTGCGCATTTCGGTCTACTTCATGGTGAGTGAATCGCTGTTGCCGCGCCCCGATTTAGGGACCTGCGCACGTGGAAATAGGTTTCAGTAAATCAGTGGTCACCTGTGTGTTTTCGAGCCTGCCGGGCCGCGCCGTGTGTCTGATCGGAAGCCGGGCGCTTCGCGCCGAATCGCGGTGGCACGGGCCTCGGTATCGCGCCGATGATCGTTGTCGTCGGTCTGCACGTACTTCCGCAAAGATCTTTCGCCGCTGAGGGTGCTGAAAACGGCGTTGGAAGACACTCCGGCAAGCCATCGACCACGTGAGTTTTCGACGGGCGACGACCAGTCCACCAAACAGACGATTAAATCGAGCTTCTATTCAAAAAGGGCCGCGAATTTCTTCACATCCATTGTGCATTCGCGGAGAGAATCCCGAGCACGGTCAAGCCCCCTCGGCGAAATACTGCCGTATTGCAACTATATCTCTTTCGATGGCGGCTTTCAATTCGGGGATCCCGTCGAACTTTGTTTCCCCGCGCAGGCGTCGATAAAGGCGAATTTCGATGAGCCGCCCCGCCAGTTCGCCCGCGTAGTCGAGGATGTGGGCCTCCACCACCGGTCGCTCGTGAGGCAGGGTCGGTGCGAAGCCGATATTCACCGCCGCCAGGAGATCCGCACCGTCGATGGTTACCCGGGCCGCGTAAATTCCGTGGGCGGGAAGAAGGGCCCTGTCGGATTGCAGGTTGGCGGTGGGGTACCCGAGTTGCCTGCCCATCCCGCGACCCCGCGCGACGGTGCCGGCGATGGCATAGGGCCGACCGAGCAGTGCCCCGGCTTCCTCCAGCCGGCCTCCGGCCACCAGGGCGCGTATTCGCGTGCTGCTGACGCGCTCCCCGTCAACGATAACCGGCGGGACCACTTCCGCCGTCAGGCCATGGCGCCCGCCTTCCCGGTTCAGAAAGGCCACATTGCCCCGCGCGCCCGCGCCGAAAAAGAAGTCATCCCCCACGACCATGTGCCGGGCTTTGCACTGCCCGATCAGGATGCGAGCGAGAAAGTCGCCCGGCTCCATTCGCGCGACCGAATCATTGAAGGGCAGGATGAAGTAAACGTCGAGGCCCGCCGCGCGGAGGAGATTCTCCTTCTGGCATGCGTCGGAAAGCAGGGCGAAGTCGTCGGTCCCTTGAAAAAATGCTCTGGGGTGGGGTTGGAGGCTCATGAGCGCCGCCGTACCGTTTTGCTGACGGGCTCGCTCGATCACGGCCTTCAGGATGGTCTGGTGGCCCAGGTGGACGCCGTCGAAGCTACCCACCGTAAGCACGAGATTGGGGTAGCGGCAATCGCACCTGGTCGCGTCTTGGATTACGTCCATGTCACAGCGAAGTCCGGTTCAAGTACGTGAAGGCCCTCAGGAGCGATCGTTGAAGAAGACTCGTTTCGGATGCACCAGTGATTCGAGTCCGGCGGGTTCCACCATACAGAGGGCGAGCAAATCTCCCGCCCGGTTTTTCAACTGAAGCCATCCATGGGAGACGGGGCACCCCCCCACCAGGTTGCGGCTGCTGATGGGGTTGCCGTTGGCCAGGGCCGGCAGGGCGTCGTCTTCCAGGACCCCCGCCGGGAGGTCCAGGGCATTGCCCATGGGCAGGAGGTGCGCCGCCACCGAATCGGGTGAGGTAAGCGCTTCGAGCGGCAGGGCGTCTTCAATCCGGTGACGTCCCACGGCGAGACGGCGGAGGGAGGCCAGTGCGGCACCGCACCCGATGGCCTGGCCCACATCGTGGCAGAGGCTGCGCACGTAAGTACCGCTTGAACAGGTCACTCGAACGCGCGCATCGGGCGCGTCATAGGACAGCACGTCAAAAGCCCGCACCAGCACGGAGCGCGCGGGGCGTTCCACGATCTCGCCTTTGCGGGCGAGCTTGTAGAGCCGCTCGCCGTCCACTTTCACCGCGCTCACCATCGGTGGAACCTGCTGAATCTGGCCCGTAAATGGGGCGCACTGGCGCTGGATCGCCGCCACATCAAGGTCGGGCACGGGTTTCTCGGCCACGATCTCGCCATCCAGATCGTAGGAGGCCGTCTCGATACCGAGGCGCATGGTGCCTTCGTAAGTTTTTTCCAGTCCGGTAAAGTGTTCCGAGAGCCGCGTCGCGGGACCAAGGCAGAGAATCAGCAGTCCCGTAGCGGCGGGATCGAGGGTGCCGGTATGGCCCACACGCTTCATGCGGGCCGCGCGACGGATCCGGTCCACCACGTCATGAGAAGTCATACCCGCTGGCTTGTCTACCAACAGTATGCCTTTCATGGGCAGCTCCCCAGGAGGGTACAGAGGCGATCCAGGATCTGTTGGCGCGCCTCGTCCAGGGGCACTTCCATCGTGACGCCGGCGGCGGCGGCATGACCACCTCCACCGTATTCCTTCAGGAAGGTGGCCGCGTTGAACGCATGGGATGAGCGGACACTGGCCTTCGTGATCCGGGCATCGACGCCGGTGAACAGTATGCCGACGACGACTCCGTCGATATTGCGCAGGTAGTTGACGAGGCCGTTCAGGTCTTCCTTCTTCCCGCCCACTTCGTCGATGTCTTCCTGGGTCACGTAGGATGTGGCCACGCGCCCCTCGCAGGAAAGTTCCATCCGGTCGAGCACCGTTTTCATCAAGAGGATCTTCGGGCGGGAGAACATGTCGAAGACATCGCTGCAAATGTCCGCATGGTCGATCGCGACCTCGTGGATCAGCGCGGCGATGCGGTGGGAGCGGGCCGACGTGTTTGAATAGCGGTAGCCGCCCGTATCCGTGATCTGGGCGACGTAGGCGCAGTGGGCGGCTTCCGGCGTCAGGGGAATGCCCGCGGTGGTGAACAGATCCACCATGATCTCGCCCGTGGCGGCGTAAGTCGCGTCGACGAATCCGAAGTTGCCCTCCGGGTGTTCTTCGAGGTGGTGATCGATCACAAAAACCTTCTCGTCTTCGGTGATCAGGTCCGCCGCGTCGCCGATGCGGTTCAATCGCGCCACGTCGACGATAACGGCGACCTCATAGTCGGGGATATCCGCATCGGCGCTCTTGATGCTCGAAGCGCCGGGGAGGTTGGTGTAGATGGCCGGAACGGGGTCGGCGAGAACGCAGTGGACCTCCGTCTTGCCGAGGGCCTCCAGCAGGAACTTCAGGGCCAGGACGCTGCCCACGGCGTCGCCGTCGGGGCTCACATGGCTCGTGATCATGAAGGAATTGGCGGCCTTGAGCTCTTCAAGCAGCGCGGGAAGTTCGAGACGGATCATGGGTTGCTGTTTCCGATCCTCGTGAATCTCTTCAAAGACTTTTTCCAGCGCGTAGACCTGATCGAGGGTCTCATCGGCGCGAAAACGGATTTCCGGCGTGAAGCGCAGGCGCACATGTTTACCCACTTCGCGCCGGATCCAGCCCGCCGAGTTCTGGAGGGCGATCAGGGAACTTTTCCGCTCTTTCTCATCGCCGTAGAGGCTCACGTTGACCGTGGCGTAGTGCAGGTCCTTCGACATCTCCACGTCCATGACCGACACAAACCCGATACGCGGGTCCTTCAGACCCCGGGTAAGGAGCCCGGCTATTTCATGGCGAATCAATTCGCCCACCCGCTGTCCGCGGCCTTTTGTACTCATAGCAATTCAATCTGGCAATCGGCGATGTTCGCGCCGAGCCGGCTCTCTACAAAGTGTAAGATTTCATTCAGTTGTGAATTGGCGTGGTGCGAGTCGCCCGAAACGACCACGACGCTCAGGCGTCCCCGCTGCCAGAGATCCTGATGCTCCGTCTCCGCGATGGCGCAGTTGAAACGGGCGCGAACCTGATCCTTCACGCTCCGCAAGACCCGGCGCTTATCCTTAAGCGACCGGGCCTCGGGAACGAGAAAATCAATATTCAGCAGTCCGATGGTCAAAGGACCGCCTTACTCCAGTGTTTTAGCGATGCTTTCGAGTTTGTAGGTCTCGATGATATCGCCCGCCTGGATATCGTCGAAGCGGTCCAGTTTCAGACCGCACTCGAAGCCCTGCGTGACACTCTTTACTTCATCCCGTTCGCGGCGGACCGTGGCGATTTTGCCACTGTAGATCACCACGTTGTCGCGCAGCAGACGCGCGAGGGCGCCGCGTTCCGTATCGCCGTCCAACTGGAAGCTGCCCGCGATATTGCCGAACTTGGAAGAGCGGAAGACCTGGCGGATTTCCGCGTGGCCCGTGATGGTCTCCTTGGTGTCCGGCGTAAGCAAGCCTTCCAGGGCCCGCGTTACTTGATCGATCGCCTCGTAGATGATGAGGTAGGTGCGGATATCCACGCCCTCGGCCTCGGCCATCTGGCGGACCTTGATCCCGGCGGTCACATGGAATCCGATGATAACCGCGTTGCTCGCACCCGCCAGCAACACGTCGGACTCGTTGATCCCGCCTACGCCCGCGTGTACAACACTTATGCTTACTTCCGCATTGCCCAACTTGGCAAAGCTGGAGCACAGTACGTCGACGGAGCCCTGGGCGTCCGCCTTGATAATCACATTGAGGGTCTTCTGTTCGACCCCTTCCATCAGGGCGTGGAAATCTTCCAGCGTCATGCGCTTCTGGGATACGCTGCGCTTCTGGCGACTGAGGGCGGCGCGCTTCGTGGCGATCGTACGCGCCACGCGCTCTTCCTGCACGACCACGAACTGGTCGCCGGCTTCGCAGACCGCGTTAAAGCCGGTAACCAGGACCGGGGTCGCGGGACCGACTTCCTTAACCTGCCGTCCCTTGGAGGTCGTAATCATGCGCACTCGGCCATAGGTCTCGCCGCACAGGAACACATCGCCAATGCGCAGCGTGCCAGTCTGTACCAGAACCCAGGCCACCGGGCCGTGGCCCTTGGAGAGTTCGGACTCCACGATGGCGCCCCGGGCCCGCTTGTTCGGGTTGGCCTTCAGTTCGAGCATCTCCGATTCCAGCACCAGCAGCTCCATGAGCTCGTCGATGCCTTCGCCGGTGTGGGCCGAAACGTTCTTGACGATGGTCTTGCCACCCCAGGACTCGTCCTGGAGGCCATAATTCGCCAATTCGCCGCGCACGCGATCCGGCTGGGCGCCGGGCTTGTCGCACTTATTGATGGCCACGACGATCGGCACATTGGCGGCCTTGGCGTGGTCGATAGCTTCAATCGTCTGGGGTTTCACGCCGTCGTCTGCCGCCACCACCAGCACCACCACGTCGGTGATCTGGGCGCCGCGGGAGCGCATCTGGGTGAAGGCTTCGTGACCCGGCGTATCCAGGAAGACGACGCGTCCCGCGCCCATCGCAACGTCGTACGCCGCGATGTGCTGCGTGATGCCACCCGCTTCGCCGTGGGCAACGTTTGCCTTGCGAACCACGTCGAGGAGAGAGGTCTTGCCATGGTCCACGTGACCCATGACGGTAACCACGGGTGCGCGGAAGACCAGATCCTCCGGGGCGTCGGGCTCGTCGAAGAGCACATCGTCTTCCTCGGGGATAATCGAGGTGACTTCAAAGTTCCTCTTCACGGCCAGCCTGCGGATGATATCAATATCCAGCGACTGGTTCTTCGTGACCATCATGTTGTCATCCATGAGGTCGAGAATAAGATCGTTCACGCCCACGGACATCGCTTCGGCCAGTTGCTCGACGGTCATGGATTCATCCACCTCAATCGAGCCGCCCACTTTGGCTTCCTGCTGCAAATCGCCCTCCTGGGCCCGCTTCTTGCGGCGTTTCTTGCTTCCCAGGACGCCGCTGCCGGACTGAAATTCCTTCACGGCGGCAGCCGCGTCGCGGCGCAAGGTATCTTCAAGCACGCGGGCGCGTTCGGCGCGTTTGGGCTTCTTGCGGGCCGCTTTTCCAGCGGCGCCCACACCCTTCTTGGGCGAATTCCGGAACTGTTGCTCCTTTTCCGCCTGCTCTTCAATGGTCAGGGGAATAACCTTGGGAAGGCCCCGGGCGTCTCTGCCGGAATCGCGGAGGGGTTCACGGCCGGCGTCGCGACCGCGCGATGCGCCGACGGGCGGCGGCGTGGCTCCCAGTGCGCCGGGACGTTCGGGGCGACGGCGCGCACCCGCTTCAGCCCGGAGAATGCCGGAGCGCTTTTCCTGGTCGCGGCGGATCACCGCGGCCACCACATCGGGATCGGGCGTGGGCAGGGGCCGTTCGAGTTTCTTCTTCTGCCGGAGGCGGTCCTCTTTCTCGTGGAGTATTTCCGCCTTGGCGAGGGTGGTTTCGTGGATCGGGGAATCGTGCCCGCGGCGGCCCCGACCGGACTCATCGTCCTGACCGGGCTCACCGGGTGCGCCGGGTTCTTCCGGCGGGAGTATTTCAGCCATGGGTTCCATTGTGGGGGCAGGGGTGGGTGCGGGTACGGATACCGGAGCCTCCACGGCCTCGACGACTTCCGGCGTCTCGACGACCACGGGCTCGGCCACGTCGACCGAAACGACGGGCTCCGCGGTTGCAATTTCAATGGGCGCAGCCCCGACTGCGTCTGGAACTTCCTGAATGGGCGCTTCCTCGGGCACGATATCACCCAGGATCTCGGCCTCGGGCTCTTCGCCCGCGTCTTCACCGCCATCCGCTTCGGCTTTCTCATCGCCGGTCTTGCGTGCCGCCGCCTTCTTCTCGTCGGCGGCCTTCTTGTCGGCCTTCTGCTTACGCTTTTTCTCGGCCTCGTCGTCCTTGCGTTTCTTCTGGAGAATCTTGTCCAATACCGACGGATCTTCGTCCACATCGATCAGGATGTCTACCTGAGCGGCCGTAATTTCAGATTCCACACCTTCAAGTGCGACACCGATCTTGCGAAGGGTTTCCACCGCTTCTTCGGCACTCATATCAAGACGTTCTGCCAAACTGGCAACGGTCTGCATCGTAACAATTCCTCCAAGACTTACCTGTACACGGGACGGAAGGGAATTCCGGCGGCCACTACGATGCTGCCGCCGGACGCGGCATATTCGGCTGATTAATCTACTTCTTCGTCGCCGGCCGATGCCTCTTGATTCCGTGCCCCGCTGGAGGCGTCCTGTTCCTCGCCCGCCTCGTCAAACAGTGCGTCGTCATCATCGCCGCCACCGTCCGCTTCGCCCTGAATGTCGATGTTCCAGCCGATCAGCTTGGACGCCAGGCGCGCGTTTTGACCGCGTTTCCCGATGGCCAGCGAAAGCTGGTCCTGGGGCACTACCACCTGGATGTTCCCGTGTTCCTTGTCTAATTGAATATTCAGTATGTCCGCCGGGTTCAGGGCGTTGGCGCAGAGTTCCACCGCGTCGTCGCTCCACCGGACGATATCGATCTTTTCGCCGGACAGTTCCTCCACCACGGAGCGCACGCGAGCGCCCTTCATCCCCACGCACGCGCCCACCGGGTCCACATTCACGTCGTTCGACTTTACGGCCACCTTGGTCCGGCTTCCAGCCTCGCGGGCGATGGCGCGAATCTCGATGGTCTCGTCGTAGAGCTCGGGTACTTCAAGCTCGAAGAGCGCGCGGACCAGTTCCGGGGAGGTGCGCGACAAGATAACCTGCGCGCCCTTCTGTGATTTCTCGACTTCCACGAGAATGGCGCGGATGCGATCACCCGTGCGGAAGGTTTCGCGCGGCGACTGTTCGCGGTAGGGAATCAACGCCTCCGCTTTCCCGATCGACACGATAATATTGCCGTGGCTCACCCGCTTCACCGTACCGGTGATGAGCTCGCCCTCGCGCTGCTTGAACTCCTCAAAGATGTTGTCCCGCTCCGCATCCTTAATCTTCTGGATGATGACCTGCTTTGCGGTCTGGGCCGCGATCCGGCCAAAATCCTGCGGGTGGGCCTGCACCTTGAGGCGGTTGCCCGCCACCACGGCGGGGTTCAACTCCAGGGCGGCTGCGAGCGTGATTTCCGTAGAAGGATCGGAAATCTCCTCCACCACGGTGCGAATTTCAAACACCTTGAAGGCGAGGGTATCCGGATCGACTTCAACGGTTATATTGGCAGCGTTACCGGCGTCCTTGCGGGCAGCACTTTCAATGGCGCTGCGGATCGCTTCGATGAGGGTATGGCGATCAATACTCTTGTCCGCCTCGATTTGCTGCAATATTAAGCGCAGATTCGGATCCAAAACAATCTCCCTTTTCCATTTCTACCGGTTCAGATTCGCGCGCTTGAGATTCTCCAGATGAATCTCAAACGAGGTCTCTTCACAATCCACTTGTATCAACCCATCCTCAATGCCCCGCAGGATACCCGTAAACTTCTTACGTCCCTGGAGGGGAGAATGGGTCAGTACCGTGATTTCCTCGCCGGCAAACCGGATAAAGTCGCCTGGCTTCCGCAACGGGCGGTCGATGCCCGGAGAGGATACTTCCAGTATATAGTTCTCAGCTATAAAGTCTTCCGCGTCAAGGAGCGGATTGAGAAACTGGGACACCGCCGTGCAGTCCGCCAGGCCGATGCCGCCGCCGGGTTTGTCGATATACAGGCGGAGTATGCGCGTGCCACTCTGGCCCGCGATCTCCACTTCCACCAACTCGTAACCCTGCTCGGCAATCTCGGCGTCATAGCGCTCCCAGAAATGCCGAACCAGTTCCTCTTTACTCACACGTAACCTCTGAAATGTAATAAAAAAAGTGGGCCAAGACCCACTCGTTCGCGAAGTCGCACTATCAGAACACGTAGTGTAGCATAAAGAATCGGGTCGGTGCAATCAGTAAATGGTGTATTTCTAGCAGCTTACCCCCTTGCCGGGTTCCGGATTGCCCCGCCCGCATCCCGAGCCTCTACCCCATGATTACACCGAGATTGCGTTCCGCCGTGCCGCGCCCACGATACGAAAAGTACCCAGGGTGACAGATCGTACAACAACCGTCCACGGAAACATGCGCATCCGGCACCCCCGAGGCGCGCAATTGATTCCGGTTCGTTTCCCACAGGTCCAGGCGATCCCCCGCCACCACCAACCCCGCTTCGGCGGACTTCTGAAGGGCTTCCTTCCCCACTTGATAGCAACAGGGACCGGCCGAAGGGCCGATTAGTGCGAAAAGTGACGCGGCGGGCACGCCGAACTCCTGGACTATTCGGTCCACCGCATGCCCCGCAATATTAAGTTCCGTACCTGCCCGACCCGCATGAATCAACCCCACGACACCTCCCCCACACAGAAATACGGGAACACAGTCGGCCACGTTGATGCCAAGAGGAATGCCCGGACAGGCGGTGATCAGGCCATCGCCATCCCCAAGGGCACTTTCTCGTGACAGGGCTCCTTTTCCGGCATCCTGGGGCCGTACCGCATGAACGACCTTGCCGTGACACTGGCGCAGCACCACCAGCTTGTCCGAAGGAATCGGGGCGCCACGCAAAAAGGTGTCGCGGCTGCCCGAGACACATCCCTCCCATCCGCAATCGCCGTCGGCCACGCCGGTCATGAAGGCGACCGCCGCGCCATGCTCTTCGAGCCAGGTGAAACGTTTCATGGGTGACTCCTGCTAGTCGGAGGCTGGAAAGCCTCCGCGCCACAAATCTCGATAGTCTGCGTAGACCTACAGAATGTACCGGGACAAGTCGTGGTTCTCGACCTTGAGCGTCAACCGCTCCCGAACCATGGCGGCATCAACCCGGAGCACATCACCGGGACGTTCGGGGGCGGTGAAGGAGATTTCCTCCAGCAGGTTTTCAAGCAAGGTGTGCAGGCGGCGCGCCCCGATATTCTCCGTCTCGTCGTTCACGCGCTGGCAGAACTCGGCGACCGCGTCGATGGCCTCTTCTTCGAACTCCAGGGTCACCCCCTCGGTAGCCATCATGCTCTGGTACTGCTTGATAAGAGAGCATTCGGGTTCCCGGAGAATACGGGCGAAATCTGCTGCACCAAGGTTGTCCAGCTCCACCCGGATCGGAAAGCGTCCCTGAAGCTCGGGAATGAGATCGGAGACCTTGGATATATGGAAAGCGCCCGCGGCGATAAAGAGGATGTGGTCGGTGCGCACGGGGCCATACTTCGTCATCACGGTGCTGCCCTCCACTATGGGAAGGATGTCGCGCTGCACCCCTTCACGGGATACATCCGGGCCGCTGCCCTGTCGGCCCCGACCGGCAATCTTGTCTATTTCGTCCAGGAATATGATACCGGCGTTTTCCACGCGATCCACGGCCAGCGCGGTCACGGATTCCATGTCGATCAGATCGAGGGCCGCTTCCTGCTCGAGGATTCTTCGAGCCTCCGCCACGCTCACTTTCTTCCGTTTCGATTTCTGAGGCATCATGCGCCCCATCATTTCCTGCAGGTTAGCCCCCATCTCCTCCATGCCCGACGCGCCGAACATCTGAAGCATCGGCCCCGCCGTGTTCTCCTTGACCGAAATTTCGACTTCGCGCTGATCCATTTCGCCGGCGCGGAGCTTTTTCAGAAGAATTTCACGGGTCCGGGTCTCGGGATCGCTTTCAACGTTCCGGGCCGGGCCCTCGTCGCCGCTATAGGGATCGCTGGGTCGAAAAATCTTCTGCGGTCCAGAGGGCTGGGGTGGCAGGAGCAGATCGAGAAGCTTCTGCTCCGCCCGCGCCTTCGCCGCTTCCTCAACATCCCGCTGCATCTCTTCTTTCACCAGCTTGACACCCACTTCGGTGAGTTCACGAATCATGGACTCGCAGTCCCGGCCCACATAGCCTACTTCGGTAAACTTGGACGCTTCCACCTTGATAAAGGGCGCGTCAGCCAGTTTGGAAAGGCGCCGGGCGATTTCCGTCTTGCCCACGCCCGTCGGGCCAATCATGATAATGTTCTTCGGGGCGACCTCATCGCGCATCCCCTCGGGCAACTGCTTGCGTCGCCAGCGGTTACGCAGGGCGATAGCTACTTTTTTCTTCGCCTCCTGCTGGCCGACAATGTGCCGGTCCAGGGCCTCCACGATTTCACGGGGCGTCAATGCGCTCATTTATTGAACTCCACGGTCATACCGCTCATGATGAATGGATCGAATGCGTCTTATAGGTCGTAAGGGGCCCTTTTATTCACTCTTGCCCGCGGAACCCAGCCACCCGTTGCTGCGAAGTGCTCACGATACACCGGGGCGCTCAGCAGAGGCTGTCGAGTTTGTCGATCCGTCGCTGATGGCGTTCCCCGCCGCTGAAGCCCGTTTCCAGGAAGAGCTTGATCAGGACTTTGCACTCTTCCAGCGTGGACACCCGGCTGCCAACGCAGAGAATATTCGCGTTGTTGTGGTCCCGCGCGAGGCGGACCATCTTTTCGGTGACGCACGCGGCGGCCCGGATGCCTTTATGGCGGTTGGCGGCAATGCTGATCCCCATGCCGGTGCCGCAGAGCAGGATACCCAGATCGGCGGAGTGATCGAGAATTCTGGCGCAGACCCTGGCCGCGAAATCGGGATAGTCTACGGAGTCCGGACCATAGGTGCCGACGTGTTCCACGCTGTGTCCGAGCGATTCCAGGTATTCGATGATCTCGGGAGCGTAAAAGGGTTCAGGAGCTTCGTAGCCAGCGTGGTCGCAGCCAAAGGCGAGTTTCATGGGAGGGTACTTTCATTCGGGGTCTTAGGGCCAGCGGGTATTGTAATTCCGCCATGGTGCGCTTCACAAGTGACCGGAGAGAAGTTGATACGACGAATTGGACCGATACGACGGATTAAACAAACAATCCGTCCTATCGGTCTCATCCGTCCTATCCCAGAATCCGCGCGATCTCCTCCCGCGCGATCGCACCTTCCCGCAGAATTGTGCCGCTCTCGGCGTCGAGAATGGTGGAGGCTTGTGAAGAATCCAGCGTCCCCCCATCGAAACCGAGATCGACGCCGGGTAAATCCAATTCATCAAGCGACTGAACAACGGGTGAGCCGCTTCGGTTTGCCGATGTCGAGGTGACCGGCCCGCCGAAGGCTTCGCAGAGTGTGCGCGCCCAGTCGTGGCCCGGACAGCGCACGCAGACTTTGTCGCTTCCGGCGGTGATGAGGTCGGGCAGGGACGGATGGCGAGGAAAGAGTACTGAGAGCGGGCCCGGCCAGAAGGCGTCCATACACGCCAGCGCCTGGGGGCTGACACCGGACACCACGCGATCAAGTTGCGCACGTGAAGCCACAATCAACAAGATGGGATTACTCCGGTCTCTGCCCTTCGCTTCGAACAGGCGCTCCATGGCCCCCGCGTCGAAAGGATTCGCACCGAGACCGTAGACGGTCTCCGTCGGATAGGCGATCACTTCGCCCGCGCGCAGGGCTTCCACGGCGCGCGCAATCGACGTGGGGTTCGCTTCAATTCGCTCCATGACGTTTTTCCAGGTAGGCACGCATCTGCTTGAAGGCGCGCCCGCGATGGCTAATCTTATGCTTTTCTGCAGGCGTCATCTGCCCAAAGGTGATCTCTTCGCCCCGGGGCACAAAAAGCGGATCGTAGCCAAAGCCTTGATCGCCCTCGATGATGGCGGCGATGTAACCCTCGACCGTACCCGACTCCACATGGAATTCCGCCTCGCCGGGAATGACCAGTGCGGCACAACAGCGAAAACGAGCGGTTCGTTCATGCCAGGGAACACCCTCGAGGGCATCAAGCAGCTTTTCGTTGTTGTCATCGTACGAGCAATGTTCGCCGGCATAGCGGGCAGAATAGACTCCCGGCGCGCCATCCAGCGCGTCCACTTCCAACCCGGAATCGTCCGCGACGCAGGCCACGCCAAAGTGGGCGCTGTAATATCGCGCCTTCAAAAGGGCGTTCTCCTCAAAGGTCGTGCCCGTTTCTTCCGGCTCTTCCACGGCGGGGTAGTCCTTCAAACTGCGGACCTCCCAGGGAAGTCCCGCCATAAGTTCCACCAGTTCACGGGCCTTGTCGGGGTTTGCCGACCCGATCAAGAGTACATCAGCCATGGCTCAGGGCCTCCTTCTGGGCTTCCACGATGCGGGCGATGCCGGCTTCGGCGTGGTCCAGCATCTGATTCATTTGTGCGCGGGAAAAGGCCTCCCCCTCGGCACAGCCCTGAACCTCGATCAGGGCGCCTTCCCCGTTCATCACGACATTCATGTCCACGCCCGCCACCACATCTTCCTCGTAGCAGAGGTCCAGCAGCGCTTCGCCGCCGATCAGTCCCACGCTCACGGCCGCGCAGGGGCTGAGCAAGGGGGACGCCGTGATCATACCGGCGTCGATAAGGCTCGCCACCGCGTCGTGCAGCGCGACATAGGCGCCGCAGATAGCCGCGGTTCGGGTGCCGCCATCGGCCTGAAGCACATCGCAGTCCAGGGTGATCATCTGCTCACCCAGGGCCTCCAGGTCGACCACGGCGCGCAGGGAGCGACCGATCAGGCGACTGATCTCCAGGGCCCGACCCTTCTTGTTGGAATCGCGGTGGATTCGCTCTTTCGAGGACCCGGGGAGCATGGCATACTCGGCGGTTACCCAGCCCTTCCCCGTATCGCGAAGCCACGGCGGTACTTTGGCCTCCAGACTGGCGGTGCACAGAACCTTGGTGCCCCCAAAGGCCACCAGGACCGAGCCGGGGGTGCTGCGCGTAAAGTGGCGCTGGAAAGAAAGGGGACGCAATTCGTCCGGACGACGTCCGTCTGTGCGCATGGAAACTCCGTTCGTTTGGTGTTCAGGTTTAAGATTTGCGTCAAGTTGCCACGATTCCAGGCTGAAAACCGAGGCAGCGGGCGCAACCGTGAAGGTTGTCGGCCCGCTGCCGTTTAATCAGCATGGCGGATGAGTGAACGCCGGTGGCGCCGGATTACGGCGTCGGTTCGGCGGCCGGTTGTTCGAGCTGGTAAATCTCGGCGAGACTGCCGGGCTCGGGCTTGCTCAGATCTTCCGAAGCGGCAATCTGAGTTTCCTTGACATCCCGGTGGTATTTCTCGAAGGTGGCCTTCCAGTCGGCCGACTCCTTGATCACCTGGACCGCCTTCAAGAGGGGCAGATCTTCCACCGTCTTGTCCGTACGTTCTTTGAGGCTGATGCTCTCCCGGAGGGTCTTGGATACGTCTTCGCCGTAGAAGGCCGCCACCTGAGCTAGAAGAGCCTCTTCTTCGGCGTTCGCCGATTCATCCACGACGGATACCGTATGGCCCGTGACCGACCCGTGGTTCTGGGCGTTCTTCTGGGTGTGGTCTTTCTCAAACGTCCGGTAGAGCTGGTTGATCAGGGCGCGGACATCCTCTTCCGGCATGGCCGCTTCAATGTCCGGCAGGATGCCCTGGTGGTCGATGGTCACGTCGGCCGGCGTGTAGTAAAGCGCGGTTGTCAGGCGCAGCGCCGTCTGGGCGGGACGCTTCAAGGGGATGATGGTCTGCACGCTTCCCTTGCCGAAGGTCTTCTCCCCGATAATCAGGGCGCGCTTGTGATACTGGAGGGCGCCGGTCACGATCTCGGCGGAACTCGCAGTCTCGCCATTGACCAGTACGACCATGGGAAAGTCCAGGGGCAACACGGGCTCGTGCTCCGTATAGAGCTGCACATTCTCCACGTTGGCCTTGCCATCGGCCTGTTCGCGGCCCTTGGTGTAGGTCACCAGGGACTTCTTGGGAAGGAAGAGGTCACAGACCTGAGCGCTCGCGTTCAAGAGGCCACCGGGATTCCAGCGGAGGTCCAGAACGAAGGAGGTCATGCCCTGTTTCTTGAATTCGATGAGGTGCTTCTTGATATCGGCGGCGGAATTGTCCTTAAAATCGCGCAGGCGGATATAGCCGACGCCGTCCGGAAGCACGCGGGCTTCCCGGATGCTTTCCAGCGGAACTTTGTCGCGCTTCACCATGAAATCGAGTTGCTGGGTGCCCGAGGCGTCCGGAGCAACGCGGGAGACCGTAATCTTAACTTCCGTACCGCGCTGGCCGCGTATTTTGTCCGCAACGGCGTTGACAATCTTGAACGCGGGATTGGACTCGGCTTCTTTCCACATGTCTTCCGTGGTTATTCCGTCCACCGCGACGATGATATCGCCCGGCAGCAGCCCCGCCGTGGCGGCCGGGGCTCCTTCAATCGGTGTGAAGATGACGACCTGACGGTTTTCCTCCTTGATGGAGATGCCGATACCTTCGAATTCGCCCCGGGTGTCTTCCCGCATTTCCGTGAGGGCCTGGGCGGGAATATAGCTGTTGTGGCCGCCCAGAGCACTCATCATGCCGAAAATGGCGCCTTCGACGACCCGATCCATGTCGGCTTCACGCACATACTCGTCGAGAATCTTGGTGAGGACTTCGCCAATCGGTTCGACCTGAGGATAAATGTCCGCCTCGCCGCCCTGGGCATGAATACGGGGGGCGAAGCCGTTGGTCAGCAACAATGTCAAAACCGTAAGGAAGGTCAGGAGCGCAAAGAACTCCTTCTTGCTGCTTTTATTCTGCATGGGATCTCCAAGTCTGGCCGCCATGGCTGCCATGGGGCAATTTTGGGCCTGTTTCCACTGACCGCGCCGAAATGGGGAGGGCCGGTCCGGACTGCTGCGGCGCCCGACGGGGTATCGCTCCAGACTGACAACAAACGTCAGCCGACACTCCACCCCATCCTGCTACATGGAAAGTCTACCAGATGCCCCCGGAGTAATGCGACACGTTTCAAGGGTGAAAGCGGGCAGGCTGGAGGCGGGCCGATGTGTTGCAAGGGTCGCGTTGGGCGCTCCGGCCCCCTGCGAAGCCATTCCCGTGTGTTCGAGCGGACGGCTCCGTGCTAAAATAGCGCCGCTGAAGTTCGGCGCAAATATTTTGAATACCGGGGTTGCGGCGGCGTCTGGTGGTGTGGAATGAGGAGACCCTGCGAATGAGTCTATCGTTGGACGTCAGACTGCTGTTTGGCAACTTGGCCGCAGATGAGGAGCGCTTGGATATCAGTACGGTCCCCCGAGAAGCCGAGGATTCGGAGCTGGTCGCCCGTGCCCGCACCGGAGAGGAGGCGGCCTTTGAAGAGTTGGTTCGCCGATATCGGAACGATGTTTACGGCCTGAGCTACCACTTCCTTCGCAACCGGGAAGAGGCTTGGGACGTGTCCCAGGAAGTTTTCATCAAAGCCTACCGCTCGCTGAGCCAGTTCCGGGGCGAGTCGGGTTTTAAAACGTGGGTGCTGCGGATCGCCGCGAACCACTGCAAAGACCATTTTAAGAAGCGGCGCGTGCCGACGGTCTCCATGGACGCCCTGCCAACACAGGACTTTTTCGCGAGCCAGTCGGATCCGGGTCAGACCTTGAGCAACACGGAGCTCGGCGTCGCCATCCAGCAGGCCCTGGACGGTCTGCCTCCCAAGCACCGAATGGCGTTCGTGCTCCGGGAATTCGAAGATATGTCGTATAAAGAAATGGCGGAGGTGATGGCGTGTAGTGAAGGTACGGTGATGAGCCGTTTGCATCATGCCCGAAAGAAGCTGCAGAATAAACTCGCGCTTCTGGGCTTCGTGGAAGGTGGTACGCTATGAAATCCTGCAGTTGGTTCAAAGACGTGGAGCGTCTCGTGGACGGCGAGGCGCGGAATGAGAGCGCCGTGGAAGCCCATATGGCGTCCTGCCCTGCCTGTGCGGCCCACCGCAAGTCCCTCCTCGTCTGGCGCGATTCTCTTGCGCCCGTCCTGGCCACCCCCGTTTTGAGCGACCAGCAGTTCCCCGCCTTCATGGAAGGTATCAGGGCTGGAATTCACGAGCCCCGCCGCCGTTCGGGCGGTATCTGGGCGTTGATGAGTTTGGCCGCGGCCGCGCTGGTGATCGCCTTGGCCACCTTCTCCATGTTTACGGGCCCCGGCCCCGCCAAGGCGAACGAAGTGGAGTCCGTGTCAACGGATATTGAGGGGGCTTCGGTTCATGTCGAAACGCCCGAAGGCGGTGTCACGTCCATCAATGTCCGTGTCGGCAAGGATGATATCTGACGATGGCTTTCTGGAAGGCAGCCCTGGTGATGGGCGCCCTGTTACTCGCCCCCCTTCAGGTTGAAGCCGGGGACTCCGCCGAGTTCAAGATCTGGGCGATGGAGGCCCATGCGGAGGGTCGTGATGCCCCCCACTTCGATCCGGGCCTGGACGAAGTGAAGGATGCGGTGAAGTCGCTCAAATTCGATACGTACTTGAAACTCAAAACCGATGAGCACACCTTTACGGACGATCAGGAATACCGCGCCGCGATTAACGAGCAGTACACCCTGTCCGCCAGCCCCCCCGTCCCGACCAAGGATGGTCGCTACCGGATGAAGATCACGATCACCATGCCTTCGACCAAGACGCCCGGCACTGAAATCAACGCCCTGACCACGGAATTGCTGTTGCAGCCCGGAAAAAAGGTACTGGTGAAGGGACTGAAGCTGGGCGAGGGCAAGGAAATGGTCGTGGTGCTTTCGCTGGCGGCGCCGGAATCGAAGTCGGGCGACACCCCTCAGAACTGAATAATGACCTTACGGTCCTCGCTATCCCCCGCTGTCCAGTTCTTTCCCGCAATCAGCGAACGCGCGGCGAAATCCGGATCGCTCAGTCCCAGGGTCTGAATTTCCATTCGATCCTCGAAGACGCGAATATCCCGATATTCCGTCGGGAATTCCGGCAGCGCCCCGGTTACCACCTGCGTGATACCGTTGCGCCGCTCCACGAAGTTCAGGTGAACATGCCCTGAAAAAATAGCCTTCACCTGAGGGTATTTCGCCAGACATTCCATAAGCAGATCCCCATTTTCCAGACAGCCGCCATTATTGAAGTCGGGCCGGTGCAGGCGCGTTGGAATGGGTATGGCCGGGTAGTGGACGGCGATTACCGTGGTAATGTCGGGATTCTGCCGGAGATCCTCTGCAAGCCAGGTAAGTTGATGGGGCGGGATAGCCCACCGGGCACCCTTCAGGGTTGTGTCCAAGTCCCGGGCTACGCTGGCTTCGCTCACCTCGCATAATGTCCCGTCCGACCACATCCACCAGGCATCCAGCACGCAAAAATGGAGATTCTTGTGTGTGAAGGCGTAGTAGGTCTGAGGTACGGGGAGGCGATGCTGAAACGCCTCCAGAAACCAGTCGCGGGATTCCTCCAACACGAAATCGTGGTTGCCACCCATGGGATAGTACGGAAAACCGAGACTTTCCATGCTGTCCCGCGCTTCAAGCATGGCCTCCCGGGTCTGCGTGCTGGCGATGTCGCCGGTGACGAGGAGGAAGTCGGGTTTCAGGACGGCGAGATCACGGGCCAGGCACTCCATGACGCCCGGCATCATGGTGCATAGAAACCGATTATTCCAGATACCGTCTCGTTGACTCGCCAGATGCGGGTCAGAAACCTGTGCGAAACGCCACATAGGCCCTCCCGGCCTTGAACCCAGACACACGCCCCCCGAGGCGAAGTATACCGAAACGGATCGGGCAGTCCAATTTTTAGGCGGCTCCGGGTTCCGGCGGCTTTGGGAAGGTCGTATCCGCCGCGCGGTCCCGGAATCGGTACATCAGAAACCAGGTGACCAGGCCGAAGACCATCATGCCCACGCAAAACCACTGCTGGGTCGTCAGGTCCAACCCAAAATACTGGTGCGTCGGGTTGCCGTCGCCACGGTACATTTCGACGATAAATCGCTTGATCGCGTAGAACACGAAATAGAGCGGGAGGCACATGCCGATGAACGAGCGGTGTTTTCGGAAGTAGAGCAGGAGCCCGGTGATGCACAGGAGCAATACGATGCTGTAGAGCTGGGTGGGATGCACCGGATAGGACCAGGTCGCATCGGCGGGAAAATTCGCATAGACGTGCTGGTGCGTGCTGAAGGCTGGACTTCCCTCGGGGAAACGGACGGCCCAGGGCAGATCGTCGGCCCGTGCGCCGTGGCAGCACCCTTTCAGGAAGCAGCCCATCCGGCCAAAGGCCTGGGCGATAGGTACATAGGGCAGCACGATGTCCGCGACAACCAGAAAGGAAATATTTCTGCGACGCATGGACCAGTAGATATAAACCATGGCGGTGGGGATGGCGCCCTGGAAGACGAGGCCGCCGTTGGTCACGTTGATCCAGCCGATGGGGTCGTTCCAGGAGTAAAACTGTGGGAACATGATGATGTGGGCCAGGCGCGTCGACGCCACGCCGAGAATCAGAGTCCAGAAGGCCGTATCCCCGATGGCGTTGGGATCGACTCCGACGCGGCGCGCGTCCCGTTGCATGAAATACAGGATGGTGATGAAGCCCAGGGCGATCATCAGGCCATAGGAGTGGAGCGTTATGGGGCCCCAATGGAAAATGGAAGGATACATGGCGGGGAATGCCTCCAGGGGGTTTGGCGGGGCGCGGGACATCCACCTCCGAAGGAGGCGAGATGGCCCGTCAAGCAGCAAAGCGCTCCGCGGGAACTACCGAATCCGCGAAGCGCCTGGCCGAAATCCTGTGGATCGCTCAGTAGGCTTTCTGCTTCTCAATTTCGCTCTGGCAGGTTACGCAGAAGCGGGCGGAAGGAAACACTTCCAGCCGCTTGCGGGGAATCTCCTTCTCGCAACCTTCGCAGGTGCCGTAGGAGCCGTTTTCGATGCGAACCAGCGCTTCGGCGACTTCATTGAGCCAGTGCGATTCGCCGCTGGCGATGTTCAGCGCCGTTTCCAGCTCGAAGTTGTCCGTGCCCGACTCCGCATAGCTGGAGAGATCGCCGCTGTTGTCGCGACCAGACTCGTAACGGGAAGCATCTTCGATATTTCGAACGTTGCCACTGAGACGGTCACGCTCCGTCAGCAACAGTTTTTCGAATTTCTTGGCGTCTTTTTTATTCATGCTCACTGCAATACACTCCTGCAAAATCGGGCTTCACGCCTGGGCGAGGCCTTGAATGTACCCTCCGCACCGGCGATCCGGCGCGTGACGAGCACGGGATGGGTCGAGGTACCCCGGTCCACAAGGCCGCAGGCGACGCGCCATACGGCATTGAGTATATATCCCCGGACCGGGTCCACCGAGGTCACAAGCGTGGAGAGGGTAGCATAGTCCGGGCCAAAAGTCAAGGAGGATTGTGCAGAATTCGCAGTTTTGTTGGTTGTGTCGCTCGCGTGTCAGGAATTAAACTTCTCTCGAAGGGCCGCCAACTGGTCCGCAAGCAGCGTGTTCATCTGCTCCTTGGGGGCGGGCTGGACCGGCTTGGGCGCCGTGCGGGGCTTGTCGCCTCGCGCCTTACGGTTCTCGCCCTTGCGCGGGGGCCGCTGGCTGCGTTCGCCCCCCTCACTCCGCTTGGCTTCGGCGGGTCGACCACCCTCGGGGCGTGCGGGCCTGGGTCGGCGATCTCGCGTGGCCGCGGCGTCGCCACCGGGCTTGTCCTCGCCCCGATTTGCACGGGGGGCGCGGGCCTCCGGCTGGGGCTGAAGGGCCTTGATGGAAAGGGAGACCCGACGGAGGTCCTTGTCGACTTGAATGACCTTGACCTGAACGATCTGGCCGACCTTGACGACTTCGTGGGGATCGCGCACATAGCGATTGGCGAGCTCCGACAGGTGGATCAGTCCGTCCTGATGGACGCCGATATCGACGAAGGCGCCGAAGTCGGTGACGTTGGTGACGACGCCCTCGGTGATCATGCCGATTTCGAGGTCCTTCACGTCATCCACACCGTCGAGGAATTTGGGGGCCTGGAATTCCTGGCGCGGGTCCCGACCGGGCTTCAGGAGTTCATTCTTAATGTCGGTCAGGGCAAGTTTGCCGATGGTGTCGCCCACAAAGGTGTTGAGATCCAGCTTGTTCAGCAATTCGGAATTGCGGATAAGATCGGCGCTCTTGACGGAGAGCGCGGAAGCCATGGCCTCGACCACGCCGTAGGCTTCGGGGTGAATCGAGGTCTGGTCGAGGGGCTCGTCGCCGTTTTGAATGCGCAGGAAGCCGGCACTTTGCTCGAAAGTCTTCTCCCCCACGCCCGAAATTTCTTTCAACTGGGCGCGGCTCTGGAATGCGCCGTTGGCCTCGCGATGCTTCACAATGTTCTGGGCGGTGTTCTGCTGGATGCCGCTGATATAACGGAGCAGTTCCACCGAGGCCGTGTTCAAGTCGACACCGACGCGGTTCACGCAGGACTCGACGGTCTTGGTAAGGCCCTCGCGGAGTTGTTTCTGATTGATGTCGTGCTGGTACTGGCCCACGCCGACGTGGCGCGGCTCCAGTTTGACCAGCTCCGCCAGAGGATCCTGCAGACGGCGGGCGATGGAAATCGCGCCGCGAATGGTCAGGTCGAGATCGGGAAACTCGTCGCGGGCAACCTGGGACGCGGAGTAGATGGAGGCCCCGGCTTCGTTGACGAGAACGATGGTGATACCGGCCAGACCGGCCTCTTTCAGCACGGTGCGTATGAAGCGGCCGATTTCCTTGGAGCCCGTGCCGTTGCCGATGGCGACGAGTTCAATATTGTACTTGCGCACAAGCTCCAGCAGGGTGCGCGCGGCACCGGCTACATCGTTTTTGGGCTCCGTGGGGTAGATCGTGGCGCTTTCCTGATAACCGCCCTGGGCATCGATCACGGCGAGCTTCGAACCGGTGCGAAGGCCGGGATCCACGCCAAGCACGGCCTTGTGGCCGGCGGGCGAAGCGAGGAGCAGGTTTTCCGCGTTCTCGCGGAACACGTTGGTGGCTTCTTCGTCCGCCTGTTTGCGGGCCTGCTGAATCACTTCATTTTCGATGGCGGGCTGGATCAGTCGCTTGTAAGAATCTTCGATCGTCTCGGAGAGCAGCCCGGCAAAGGGCGAGGCGGGATCCTTAATGAATCGAGCGCGCATGTCGCCGAGGATTGTTTCCTCGTTGACGGCCAGCTCCATGCGGAGGAAGCCCATGCGGACGCCCCGGAGCACGGCAAGGAGCCGGTGGGACGGGATGCTCTTGATGGCCTCCTTGAAATTATAGTAGGCCTCGAATTTCGTTTTCTGACCCTCGGCATTCTTGGTATCGGATGCCGTGAGCTGTCCTTCGGCGTGAAACACCTGGCGGGTATGCTGGCGCAACTCGGCGTCTTGCGAGATGCGCTCGGCGATGATGTGGCGCGCACCCTGAAGGGCGGCGGCGGCATCGGCCACGCCCTTTTCCGCGTTCACGTAGGCCGCGGCCTCTTCGTCCAGCGAGCGCTCGCCAGCCGCCTGGGCCCAGATGAAGTCGGCCAAGGGTTCCAGGCCCTGCTCCCGGGCCGTGGTGGCTTTGGTCTTACGCGCCTTCTTATAGGGCAGGTACAGATCTTCCAGCACGGTGGCGTCGCAACAGTCCAGGATCTGTTTCTTGAGCGTTTCGGTAAGTTTTCCCTGCTTTTCGATGTTGTCGAGGATGGCGTCCCGGCGGTTGGTGAGTGCGATAAACTGGGAGTTCAAGTCTTCGATGGCTTCCAGCTTCACTTCGTCAAGGTTACCGGTGGCATCCTTCCGGTAGCGGGCCACGAAGGGAATCGTGGCGCCCTTGTCGAACAGCTCAATCGCGACCGAGACCTGTGCCGGTGAAACGCCGACTTTGGCACTGATCTGGTCAACAAACTTGGATTCAATCATTTCTCACTCCGTTTTCAGGGTAACCGGGATGCGGCGGGGATGCCCCGCGCCATCGATGGGATGTGCCTGTGCCTCGTGCCGATACTTTCGGCGTTCTTGTGCGCTTTGCGATACGCGCCAATGGGTTATTGGCGACTCTCCGAGCCCGCAGTCCCTGATCCTAACCTATCGCGGAAGGGCACTGCCACTCTTATTGATCGGGCCTGATTCTCAAAGGAAAGGCGCAGAAGTGAATGACGGGCATCCCAGACCTGCTCTACGGGAAGCACCGGGTCCGTCGTCACGGTACCGGGGGGCTCGGGCAGTCGTAAGACCATGAAACACGGGGTGTTGAGGGGGCCGCGGGTGTCGAAGGAGACGCCCCTGGAATCGGCGACCACGTCGCGGACACGGGTGGATGCGGCGACCACGCCCGGATTGGCGAGGTGGTCCTCGGCCCAGGTGAGGCTATACAGCAGCGCGGGCGTACCCGGAGCGAGGGGCTTTTCATCAATCAGCGCCAGCGCGGGATCGAAAAGGTCGACAAAAGGGCCTTCCAGCGCGTGAACCGGGCCGTCGACACTTTCGTCCAAGCCCATGGCGACGACATAGGGCCCGCGCCGGAGGCTGAGGTAGTTCTGGGTGTTCAAGGTGCTACCCCGAGCGGAGAGCGCGTCGTGGACGAGCCCCCGGATGCGGTTGGCGCCCTCCGGGTCCATCTGGATGGCGGCGGGGTCTTCCGCCAGGACGCGCAGGAAGCCTTTGCCTGTGGGGCAGGTCCGCGTGCGGCATTCCTCGCCCGCGCCAAGTCGCGCGAGGAGGTCGTCGTAGGGCGTGGTGGCGCGGGCGCCTTGCGCATTCCACCACTCGGGCACGGCGTGGTAGGGATCGCGACCATCGCCCACGAGGATCAGGGCGCCGCCATTGTGCACCCACTGGGCGAGGGCCTCGTGGTACTCGGGCCGGAGGGGCTTCTGGCCTTCGTAGGTCATGAGGAGGACCTGGTAGGGCTTGAGCGTGGCGGGAACGAGCACATTTTCCAACTGCACAGGCTCAATCGGCACGCCGTGCTTCAGGAGCGGCAGGGCGAGGGCGTGCACGGGGGCGAGGTCGGGATCGCTCGGGGTGGGTTTGGCGCGCTGGAACATGAGGGTGTCCGACACGACAACCCCGATACCCCGGGTGCCGGTGTCGAATTCATAATCGGCCTGCTTCATGTCGTTCAGGGCATTGATGGCGGCGAGCAACTGGGTGGCGTATTCGCGGGAAATACCCGCTCGCTCCGTGCCGCCCTCGGTCAGGGCATATTGACCCTTGAAAATGCGGTCGGGCCAGGGCATGACTTCGAACTGGCTCACTTCCGGCCAAAGGAGCGAGGCGACCAGGGTGAGCTTGTAGTTGTATTCGTAGTCCGACCAGGTGTGGCGCGGGTCGTCTTCCACGGGGTCGGCCAGGAACCAGACGGTCCTCCTCGTGGGTCGGACCATGCTGAGCATCTGGCCATATTCCAGGAAGGCCCCTTCGAAAGTGCGCTCCCTGCGCACCCCCTGGTAGCGGTTGGGCGTGCGGGCGGTGCCGGTCCAGACCTGGGCGATGTAGCCATCGGCGATGTCCAGATCCATGAGGTGAGACTCCGGACTGACGATGCGCCACTGGGCATAGCTCAGGAGGCTGTGGGTGGGCACATAGCACTTCGCCTGACGCCCCTGGGCCGCGGCGCGGTCCTTGATATGTCGAAACACCTCGCTCAGGGCATTGAAGTAAAGCTCGTACTTCAGGCGGCTGGCCTTGAACTGGGCCTCCACGCTGCTGTCGGGCGCGAGCCAGGGCGTGCCGTAGTACTCCCGCCACGCGCGCTTGAAGCCTTCGCTCCAGCCCGTGTTCGCCCAATACTCCGGTTCTTCCAGGTAGAAGGAATCGATGCCCGCGTCGATGGCGGGGTTAAGATATTCCTTCAGAAATTCCAGGTAGGCGGGCGTGGGTACGTTATACCCCACCGTCGTGCTGTCGCCGTGCATGAAGCGTTTGCCGGAGGCGTCCGTCTGCACTTCCTCCACAACGCGCTTCTCATCGGCGCCATAGTAGGCGTCGTAGCCGCCCCAGGAGATGCCGGTCATGAAACCGGGACGGTAGCCCTGCTCCTTCCAGCTCTGTAGGCGGGCGGGGAAGGTCTCATTGACGCCATAGACCATGACCTGGTCGGAACCGATGTCTACGGCGGGGTCGTAGGGTCCGGCGGTCTGGAAGGAGGTGCGGTCTTCGGCAGGCACGGGGAATGCGGCGGCGAGGGCGAGAGCGCCCATCAGAAGGGGGCGAAGGGACTTCATTACGGGGTACTCCGGAATATAGTTGTGCGGCGACCATTTTTGCGCCCATGGTAACCGCAGGCTATACTTAGCACGTGTGCATGGTCAATGTACACTATGACGCAACGGCCACGGGCGGCGGGGGCGTTTCCTCCACCGCTCCCGCGCCGAAGTTTTCGACTGCAAGGTTTTTGTTCGTGCCCGACAATGAGACTCCCCGCGGCAACCTGCCCATGGCGGTGCCCCGCGATTTTCCCGACGCGCTGCCCTTGATCATCATGCAGGATCAGGTGGTGTTCCCGCTGGCCCTGGTGCCCATCTCGATTCGATCCGAGTCCGAGTTTCGCTTGATCAACGACGTGCACAACGGCGACCGGCTGGTGGCTATCGCCGCCGCAAAAGATGGCGAAGAATTGAAGCAGTCCATGGCGGACGTGTACGACGTGGGCTGTATTGCCCGGATCGTGCAGGTGCAGCATGGCCACAATGGCCATGTGGACGTCATGCTTCAGACCCTGAAGCGCTGTCGTATCACGGGCTTTATCCGTCGCGAGCCCTACCCCGTGGCGCGCATCCTGCCGATGGAGGATATCATCAAGGACCAGCAGAAGCTGGACGCTCTGGCGGCGACGATCAAGACCCAGATGGGCCAGCTCATTGCCTTGTCGCCCAACATACCCGACGGGGTGAAGATCATCATTGAATCGGTGGAGAATCCGAGCTATCTGGCGGATATGGTGGCGGGGAATCTTTCCATATCCAAGGAGGAGAAGCAGCGGATACTGGCGCTGATGGAGCCCCAGGAGCGGATCACCCGGCTCATGTATGTGCTCCAGCGCGAACTGGAGATCATGGAGCTCTCCAGCAAGCTCCACGAGAATGTGAAAAGCGCCTTCGACAAGGGGCAGCGGGAGTTTTTCCTGCGGCAGCAGCTTCGCGCCATTCAAGAGGAGTTGGGCGAGGGCGAGGCGCAGAAAAGTGAGGCTGAAAACTACCGCAAGCGCGTGGAGGCGCTGGATGCGGGGGAAGACGTGCGCAAGGAGCTCCTGCGCGAAGTGGATCGGCTGGCGCGCCTTCATGAATCGAGCGGGGACTACCATGTCATCCTGACGTACCTCGATACCGTGCTGGAGCTGCCCTGGAACAAGTCCACCCGGGACCGGCTGGACATCAAGCGGGCCGAGGCCATCCTGGACGAGGACCACTTCGGCCTGGAGCGGGTGAAGAAGCGCATCCTGGAATACCTGGCGGTGCGCAAGCTGAAGCCCGACGCCCAGGGGCCGATTCTGTGCTTTATTGGCCCCCCGGGTGTGGGCAAGACCTCCCTGGGAAAATCCATCGCCAAGGCCCTGGGCCGCGAATTCGGCCGAATTGCCCTGGGCGGCTTGCGCGACGAGGCCGAAATCCGCGGACACCGCCGCACCTACGTGGGCGCCATGCCCGGCCGCATCATCCAGCTCGCGCGCAAGGTCCAGTCGCGCAATCCCGTGGTCATTCTGGATGAGCTGGACAAGATCGGCAACGACTTTCGCGGCGATCCGTCGTCGGCCTTGCTGGAGGTGCTGGATCCCGCGCAGAACAACACCTTTACCGACAACTATCTGAATCTACCCTTTGATTTGTCAAAGTTCATGTTTATCGCCACGGCGAACGTGGGCGATACGATACCCTGGGCCCTGCGCGATCGCATGGAAATTATCGATATCGCGGGGTACACTCAAGAAGAGAAGTTTGAGATCGCGAAGCGCTACCTGGTGCCCCGCCAGTTGGAAGCCCATGGTATTTCGGCGGACCAGCTCAAGTTCTCCCCCGCCGCCCTGCGGACCATCATCTCGAATTATACGCGCGAAGCGGGGGTACGCAATCTCGAACGGGAAATTGGCCACATCTGCCGAGGCAGCGCGCGCAAATTTGCCAGCCGCCGGAAAAAGCCCATCACGATCAACATCGCCGAGCTGCGGGAGCACCTTGGCCCGGAAAAAGTGCGCTATGACATGGCCGAGCGCACCCGTCAGCCCGGCGTGGTCATCGGCCTCGCCTGGACGGCGGTTGGGGGCGATATCCTCTTCATCGAGGCGACGCGCATGTCGGGTAAAGGCACCCTCATCCTCACGGGACAACTCGGCGACGTGATGAAGGAAAGCGCCCGAACGGCGCTGAGCTACCTGCGCGCCAACGCGGCCCAATTCGGCATCGCCGACGACGCCTTCGCGGACCACGACGTACACATCCACGTGCCCGCCGGCGCCACGCCCAAAGACGGCCCCAGCGCGGGCGTCGCCATGCTCACGGCCATGACCTCGCTTATGACCGGAAAACGGGTGAAAAGCGGCCTCGCCATGACCGGCGAGATCACCCTGCGCGGTATGGTTTTGCCGGTGGGCGGCATCAAGGAAAAGGTCCTGGCGGCCTCACGCGCCAAAGTGAAGGAAGTCATCCTGCCCGAAGGCTGCCGCGCCATGTGGGAAGAAGACGTGCCGGAGAACATAAAGGAAAAGCTGACCGTGCACTTCGTGTCGCAGATGCATGAGGTGCTGGGGATTGCGTTGGGGGTGTGAGGAACAGGTTGATCACGGATGGGCGTGGCGCTGCCGTTGGCCGCAATCAAATGTTTCACCACGAAGAGCACGAAGCACACGAAGAAGAATGAGGAAAAGGAAGCGTTCTACAACTTTGAATTTACCCTGCAATCTGTGCGGGGTCCAATCGAATTATTTCTTTGCGCCTCCGCGCCTTTGCGTGCAACGCCTCAAGACGACTAGATGCCACGAGTGACTGAATATCTTCCGAAATCGCGCGACGCCACTATCACCTTCCCGTCGTGAATCCTCCTGCCCTCCTGGTGTAACTATTTCATGCCTTGTTACGTATTCTCCCCCATCGCTTCCAGAATTACGCTTCGTGCGCGCTGGTAGCGCTGCAAGCGCTCCAGGTCCTTCTCGCCAATCTCCCCGAGGCGACGCACGTCCATATTGTCTTCGATATCGGCGAGTTTTACCCGGCACGCGAGGGGATTGACCGCGCCGCGCTTGATAAAGTCCTCATAGGTCTCGCCCTCCCGGCGGGTGAGGCTGTCGACCGCCGACACGACTTCCTCGGAAAATCCTTCTGCGCGGAGGGCGTCGAGGGTCCAGGGGGAGTCCTCCACCACGTCATGGAGGAGGGCGACGATTCGTTCGTCCACCGTGGTCATCTGGTGCATGAGCCGGAGCGGGTGCAGGATGTAGGGCGCTCCTCCTTTGTCCGTGGCGCCCTGATGGGCTTCGGCGGCAATGACGAGGGCGCGTTCGAGTGTGGCCATGTGGTGCCTTTCGGGAGTATGAGATGGGTGACTCTTTAATTGCACCCGTTCACGGGATCACATAGGGACTGACGCGCGCAGGCGGACCGTCACCGAGCTAATTTCACTATCGTTGCATAGGGCCCGGTGAAAAGTAGGAAGCTCGTCAGCGCGCGTGGCCGTCCCGTCGTTGGGGAAATGGACGGAATACGCCAACAGGTGCTCAGTCCGCGACATTGCCCCTGAATACGGGCGCTGTGATTGCGCCGAGTGCGCTCGGGCCACGACGGGACAGCCACGGACCCTGCAATCAATAACGCTCGTATAAGAACCCCTTCAATTTACCGGTATTTCCGCTACCATGGCGCGCGGGTCCGCGTCAGTCCCTGCGCGATCTCAACGCCGCGAACCCCTCCCGAACCGGGATTCCTTCGCCGCGTTCGAATTCGACCATGGATGCCCTTACGGCCGCGACGGCCTCAATGGAATCCAGCCGGTCCAGGAGGGCCTGGTAGGCTGCCGCATTTTGAACGACTACCTCGGCTTTCCCGTCCACCGTCAAAACCTCCGGCTGCCCGCTGGATCTGAGGCGGGCGATGTGGTCCATGGCGTGTTGGGTAAATTCGAGTAGACTCTAGGTTTCGTCTGCTTGAACCATTGTGTTTCTCCACAGTGAGAACTGCCGCGAATCTATGGTGCGACGGGCGGCGTGGGCAGTCAACCTTTGGAGGCTCAGGGCGGGAAGCCGAGGCCCCTTGCCCTACGCCCATGTTTTGCCCTTTCAGGGCTGGGACGATTGAGCGTTCTAACCCTGAGCGTTGCCCGGGGCTATGCTGTCGTGACCCTTCGGGCCGAAAGAACAAAATGAAATCCAGGGTAACGCAAGATGACAAGATTCGCGTCCAGTGGTGGTTAAGAACGTTTGGTTCCTACCCCAGCGCGCGCTCGAAATCCGCTATCAAATCAACAATATCCTCCAGGCCCACCGAAACGCGGATCAGATTTTCCGCGATACCCATTTCTCTTCTGGCCTGCTCGGGGATGGTGCCGTGGGTCATGGTCCAGGGATATTCGATGAGGGACTCTACACCGCCGAGGGAGACGGCCTGGGAGAAGAGCTCGAGCTTGCCGAGGAGGTCGTAGGCTTCGGTGACACCGCCCTTGACGTAAAAGGAGAAGGTCCCCCCCGCGCCGCGGGCCTGCTTCTTGTTCAGTGCGTAGTGGGGATGGCTCGGCAGACCGGGATAGAGCACTTTTTCAATCTTTGGATGGGCTTCGAGGAACTCCGCAAGGGCCTGGGCATTTTTCAGGTGGGCGTCCATGCGCAGGGCGAGGGTCTTGATGCCGCGCAGCACAAGGAAACTGTCCCAAGGGCCTTGAACCGCGCCGATGGCATTCTGCAGGTAGTAGATTCGGTTGCCCAGCTCTTCGTCCTTTACCACGACGCCGCCGCCGACCACGTCGGAGTGGCCGTTGATGTACTTGGTTGTGGAATGGACCACGATGTCGATGCCGAGGTCCAGGGGGTTCTGGAGGTAGGGCGACAGGAAGGTATTGTCCACGACGGTGAGGATGTTGTTGGCCTGGCCAATTTTTGCCAGGGCTTCGAGGTCCACCACGGTCATGAGGGGATTGGTTGGGGATTCGATCCAGATCATTTTGGTGTTTGGCTTGATGGCGTGGCGCACCGCGGGCAGATCGGTGAGATCGAGGAGATCGATTTCGATCCCCTTGCTCTTGATGACGTTCATGGCGACGCGGTAGGTGCCGCCGTAGCACTCGTGGCTGAGGATCAGGTGGTCGCCCGCGTTAAGGAGCATGAGGAGCGTCGTTTCCGCCGCCATGCCCGTGGCAAAGGCGAAACCGCGCGTGCCATTCTCCAAAGAAGCGAGGCATTCTTCCAGCGCCTTGCGGGTCGGATTGCCCGAACGGGAATAGTCAAACTCACCCGAGTCATCGGGCGCGTTGAAGGCGAAGGTTGAGGTCTGGTAGACCGGGGTCATGACCGCGCCATGAAGCGGGTCGGGACCCTGTCCGGCGTGGATGGCTCGGGTACGAAATTGCACGGGGGATACTCCGGGGTTAGTTGGATTTGATGGGGAATTGTAGCAGTTGAGGGAGGGGAATGGACAATTGACACGCCCAATTGACAACGGGGAATTTGACCGATACGACGGATAGGACCGATTGATCATATCGGTCCTATCGGTCTTATCTGCCCCAAAACCACTGTCGCCAGAACAGAGGCCAACAGATCGTTGTCCATTGTCAATTGTCCATTGTCAATTGATACAATATGCGCACCAGCTCACCCTTCGGAAACTCCCTGTGAACACCAGTATCGCCTTAAAAATCCTTGTCGTCGGCCTTTCGGGCGCTCTGGGCGCCCTGGCGCGCTATGGGGTCTATGGCCTCTGTCGGCAGCTCGGCTGGACGGGCTTCCCCTGGGCCACGTTCCTGGTCAATATGTTGGGCTGTCTTGCCTTTGGCATTTTCGTTTCGGTGGCGGAGCACCGGATTCCCTTCAGCGACCACACCAAGCTGGCGGTGCTGGTGGGCTTCATGGGGTCCTTCACCACCTTCTCCACCTTCGCGGTGGACGGCAGTGCGATGCTGCGCGAGGGGCAATTGGGCCTTGCCGCGGCCTACATTGTCGGACAGAACGCGCTGGGCATTGGCTTAATTTTTCTTGGTCTCTACGCGGGCCGCTATGTTGGAGTAACGCATGGATAAGCAGGGCGCAGCGGCGGTGCTGGAGGAGATGGCGATGTTGATGGAACTCAAGGGGGAGAACCCCTTTCGTATTCGCTCTTTTGTCAACGGCGCGCGGACGATTGAGGCGCTGGAGGAAGACCTGGCTACCGTGGTCTCTGAGGGACGTTTGCGCTCCATCAAGGGAATCGGCGAGGCGCTTGCGGCCATTATCACGGAGCTATTCACCTCGGGCGAAAGCAGCGACCTTACGGCGCTCCGGTCCGAGTTTCCCGCGTCCATCTACGAGCTCTTTGATATTCCCGGACTGGGCGCGAAGCGCATTAAACAGGTGTACGAGAGCCTGGGCATCGATTCCATGGACAAGCTGGAGGCGGCCTGCAAGAATGACGCGATCAAGCCGTTGAAGGGCATGGGTGCGAAAATGCAGACCAAGATTCTGGAAGGCATTGAATTTACGCGCGCCCACACGGGATCCTTTCTCTACAACAAGGCCGAGTCCCAGGCGCGTGCGCTCGTGGCGCATTTAACCGCGTCGAAGCTGGTGAAGGACCTGGCGGTGACGGGCAGCCTGCGCCGTCGCAAGGAAGTCATCAAGGATATCGATCTGGTCGCCACCACGGACGACGCAAAGGCCCTCATGCAGTGTTTCGTGGATGCGCCGGACGTGGTGCAGGTCATCGGCCACGGCGAGACCAAGTCCTCGGTACGCTTCGCCTCGGGCATCGGCGCGGACCTGCGCGTGGTGGAGGCGAGTCAGTTCCCCTATACCCTCCTCCACTTCACCGGCAGCAAAGAGCACAACGTGGTGCTGCGCCAGCGCGCTAAGGAGCGGGGGCTGAAACTGAACGAATATGGGCTCTTCAAGGAGGACGAGTCGCTGGTGGAATGCGACTCCGAAGAGTCCATTTACAAAGCCCTGGGTCTCCCCTTCATCCCGCCGGAATTGCGCGAAGATCGAGGTGAGTTCACCTTGACCGAGACCCCGGGCCTGCTCGAGCAGCATCAGCTCAAGGGTCTGATTCACTGTCATTCGACCTACAGCGACGGACAGCACACCCTCGCGGACATGGCCGAGGCCACGCGGGAACAGGGCTATCAATACCTGTTGATTACCGATCACAGCCAGTCGGCGGGTTATGCGGGCGGGCTGAAGCCGGACCGGATACTCCAGCAACAGCGCGAGATTGCGGCACTGAACAGCCAGTTTCATGGCTTTCGTATCCTCTCCGGCATCGAATCCGATATCCGGATTGACGGCTCGTTGGATTATGACGACGATGTATTGGCAAGTTTCGATCTGGTCATCGCGTCGGTCCACAACAAGCTGGACATGGACGAGAAAGAAGCCACCAGGCGCGTTATCGCTGCGATTGAAAACCCGTATACAGCCATACTGGGGCATCCGACGGGGCGCCTGCTCCTCTCGCGCAAGGGTTTTTCGCTCGACATGGAGAAAATCTTCGACGCCTGCGTGGCGAACAAGGTGGCGGTCGAAATTAACGCCAGTTGCAAGCGGCTGGATATCGACTGGCGTTTCATCCGGCAGGGGCGCGACAAGGGGGTGCTCTTCTCCATCGGACCCGATGCTCATAGCATCGACGGGCTGAACAACGTGCAGTACGGCGTCGGTATCGCCCGCAAAGGCTGGCTCGGGCCGGAGCACGTGATCAATTGCTGGTCGGCGGAGGAGCTGCTGGCGTGGCGAAAATCATAGGGACAGCATCGCCACATGATACGCACCCACAACGAGACACATCGCTTCATCTGCAGTTTTGGACCAAAAGCGATGCGCCTTGACTGGCGGGGCTGTCCCTATGCCGTGGCGACCGAGTTGAGACTCTCGCGAATAATTCGCGGGTGGCGGGCGGCAATTCGCAGTAATGCCAGCGCGGGACCTTCCGGACGCCAGTGGCCTTGCTCCCAGTTGCGCAGCGTGTTGACACTGACACCCATGGCCTCGGCGAATTCCACTTCTGTCATTCGTACGAAGTGACGCAGTGCAACAATGTCGCTGCCGGATGCAACTTTGCCCTCCGTGAGCCTGTTGCGCACGCTCGCGGGTATTGCCGCGGCGAAATCCGCTTCTGTCAGTTCTGGTATATCAGTCATGGCGGTGTTCCATGTATTCATTATACCTGCGTTGCTCCCGCGGGGTAGCCCATCGGGCGCTGATAATGCGAATGACGTCGTCATCTCTTTCGGTCATTACAACGACGCCCAACCCTCTGGATACGAAGCCGATGACCATAAATCGATCTTCGAAGGTCGAATGAACCTCATCGTACAATTCGAGATAATCGTGCCCGGAAGTAAAAAGCTCCCGAACTTCTTCAAAGGAGACCCCATGTCTGGCCTGGTTTTCCGCATTCTTCTGCTTGTCCCATTCGAATCTCACAGGCCAACTCTACACCGCATTCCTTGCGAAGTCAATGCCAATAGCCAGCCCGTGCGATGAGTTACAGTCGACCTCCGGCGGCCTTTGTAACGCGCCATACCCCGGGGTGAACAGGCAAGTAGGCTGGCCAACTGCTTTTGCCACGAGTCAAGGGAGTGACATTAACCCTCCCTCGTGAGTACTATAGCGGCTCGAAAAAAGACGGTTCCATCGTGGCTGTGACGGTCCCAGACTGGTGGAGCCAACATGGCAGGAGTAACAGCGTGAAAGCTGCCCCCAGAATTCGTACCGCCCCCGGTGCGCAGCGCGAGCGCGCCATCGAGGTCTACGCCCGCCTTTGTGAACTGTACCCGGATGTGCGCTGTACTTTGGACTATCACAGCCCTTTTCAGCTCGTAATCATGACCGCGCTTGCGGCCCAGTGTACCGACGCGCGGGTAAACATCGTGGCGAAGGATCTTTTCGCCCGCTTCCCCACGCCGCAGTCCTTCCTGGAAGCGGATGTGAAGGAAGTGGAGAAGCTTATCCACTCCTGTGGCTTCTACCGACAGAAGGCGAAGAACATCATGCTCACCTGCCAGAGCCTGGTGGAGAAGTTCAACGGCGAGGTCCCCGGACGGATGGAGGATTTGGTCCAGCTCGCGGGGGTGGGGCGAAAAACAGCCAACGTGGTGCTGGGTGAATGCTTTGGCCATCAGGGCGTTGTGGTGGACACCCACTGCACGCGTGTGGCGAACCGGCTTGGATTCACGAAGAATCAGGATGCCGTCAAAATCGAAAAGGACCTCATGAAGGTCTGGCCACCGGCCCACTGGACGCTTTTCTCCCACTTTATGGTGTTTCATGGTCGCGCGGTGTGCTCTGCGCGCGCGCCGAAGTGCTCGGAATGCACCCTGCGGGAATTGTGCCCCTTTCCCGACATCAAAGAAGGGAAAAAACTTGCACGTTAACACCCCGCCCCGAAGAACCGACCAATACCGTGCTCTCTGGGTAACGGTACTCGTCATTGTATACGTAGACATCGCCCTCGGGGTCGATTCCCTGATCGCGATGCGTGTGCAATGGCCCTTTCCGTGGTCGCGTCTGGACTGGCATCTCTCGAATACCTTTCCCGATCTCCGGGGCACGCCGTGGGCGGGTTTCGACCTGTTCAAGTTCGTGTTCTGGTTTCTCGTGCCCTTCGCCGCGTGCCTGCCGGGCATGAACTGGAAGTATCTGCTGCGCGGTCCGTGGAAAAAGTGGGACCTGATTCTGGTCGGCGCGCTGGCCGTGGTGGGCATGGGCGTCATGTTCCTGATCCCGCTCGTCCCCAGCCTGAGCGCGACGTACCTCGACCACGGCTCCCTCACGCCGGAACAGAAGGCCCAGTACTTCCTGGGCGTCATGGCCTGGAATCTCTCCTGGCTGGTTGGCTGGGAGTTCATGCACCGCTACCTGCTTCTGGGTGCGGCGCAAATGGCGTGGCCCCGCTGGGGCTGGCTGCTGGTCCCCCTTGCGGAGACGCTCTACCACCTTCAAAAGCCGGGTCTGGAAGCGCTGGGCATGCTGGCTTTTTCGGTCGTGCTCACGCTTTGGTGCATGAAGCGCGGCAACTGGCTGCTGGGCTTTGTGGTGCATTTGATCATTGAAGTGGAATTGCTGATCTTCTTGACAATGGTTAAGTGAGGAGTGGTTATCGGACCGATCTGAACAATCAAGCAGATCGGTCTGATCCGTCCGATCAGTCCGATGGGCTGAAAAGCGCCACATCACCGCAGCGGCGGGCCCCAGTCGTCTTCCGGCGGCGCCTCTTCCAGGGGGCGCAAGCTCACGTAGATATCGTCGCCTTCGATTCTGATGCCGTGGCGCCGCAGGCAGACCTTACTCCCCCAGAGACACTCCCCCGTCACCAGATTGTATTTCCAGCCGTGCCAGGGGCAGGTCACCACGTCGCCGTCGAAGCGACCCTGGCTCAAATCGGCCAGTTCGTGCTTACAGCCAATCTCGGTGGCAAAAAAAGTTCCGTCCTTCTGCTTTACGATGCCCACGGGGCGGGCGAGCAGTCGGTAGGACTTGATCCGGGTATTCTTGAAGTCCTGGACCTTGGCGAGTTTGACATATTCCACGATGTGAGCCTTCAGAGAGAGGAATTTTCGGGATAGAATACGTGTTAATACCCGTTGTAAACGAATTTTTCCCGAGTTCGTACCCACTATGCTCTGGATTCATTTGGCCGGGATTGGCCTAATTCGTTATAATACAAGTGGATACCCCAGCGCCACCGCGCCGTCGGATCCAGATGTGAACTCAGAAATCGAGGTGCCCCATGCTGGAAGCTCAAGACAAATACTTCAGACTCGACATGCCCGTTGCGGAAGCCATGGCGATGCATCCCCGCGCCGCGGAGGTCTTTGCGGCCTTCCATCTGGGCGGTTGCTCCCACTGCGGCGTGGCCCACTATGAAACCATTGAGCAGGTCTGCATGGGCTATGGCGTGGATTCCGAGGTGCTGCTGGAAGTGCTCGAAGGTCTGATGGAGCATGACCCCCAGGAAAGCGTCGCCGCAACGTCTACGGCCTCCACTGAGACTACCGAATCCTGACCGATTTTTCGTGGCATTGCCCACAAGGAGTACTTCATGTCCGCTACCGCCGATACCGTGATGGAACAGCCCAAAGCCCTGTTGAAGGCCACGCCAGACGCCATCGCCGCGCTCCACGAAATGATGAACGGCGAGGAGGGCAAGGACAAGCAGGGCGTTCGCCTGGGGGTCAAGGGGGGAGGATGCTCCGGCTTTTCCTACGTGCTCGAATTTGACAACCCGCGCGACGGCGACAACAGGCTGGAGCAGGACGGTATCAAGTTCTTCATGGACCGCAAGTCCGCCATTTACCTGAAGGGGATCGTGCTGGATTACAAGGCTGGCCTCAAGGGCAAGGGCTTTGCCTTCCAGAACCCCAACGCCAGCAGCACCTGCGGTTGCGGGGAATCCTTTTCGGTTTAGTTTTTTTAAGCAGTTCAGGGACAGCAGGGACGACAGGGACAGCAGAGACCTATGGGTGCGGTGTGGTTGCACCTCAATTTCTGCTGTCCCTGTCGTTCCTGCTGTCTCTGCAAATAATTGCCCATGACGTCAGGAATCTAAATGGCCACCATCCGAGAAATAGAAGCCGTCCGCAAGAATGTGGGTTACTGGACCCGCGACGACTACACCGTCGTCCAGTTTACAGGGAAGGACGCGGGCTCTTGGCTGCACGCCCAGACGACCAATGATGTGGTCGGCCTGAAATCGGGTCATGGCAACATGCAGGCCATTCTGGACCGTAAAGGTTGCGTTCAAGCCTATTTCTCCCTTCACCGCTGGGAGGACGAGTTCTGGGCCATCATCGAAAAGGTCCAGCTACCCGCGCTGCTCGGCCGGGTGGAAACTCATTTATTCCTGGAAGAGGTCAAGGTGGAGGAAGTTGGCGGCGATACCCCCCAGATCCTGCTGGAGGGGCCACGGGCCGTGGTGCTCATGGCCAACCAGCACGGTGATGCCCTGGAGGCGGCGCGCCACCTGCCCCGGGAGCCCTTCGCTTTCGCGCCGATCCATTTTCTGGATCACGACGTGCTGGTGTTTCGACAGGGCGAGTCCGGGGAGGACGGGTTCCTGTTGATCCCCGAGCCCGGCGAAGCCCTTTCCCTCCTGATGCGCCTCGAAGATGTGGGTTACGACTTCTTTCTTACGGAAGTGGGCACGGAAGCCCGAGAGACCCTGATCATGGAATCGGGAATGCCCCGATGGGGCAAGGGGATTGATGCGGATCGCGTCATCGCCGAGACTCCCCTCGCGGATTGCGCGGTGAGCTACGAAAAGGGCTGCTATCTGGGCCAGGAAGTGGTGGCGCGGCTGAAGGCCTACGGCAGCCCTAAGCAAAAGCTCGCCGGCTTACTGATCGACGATGACGGTTCCCCCATCCCCCAGGTGGGCGCGGACCTGTTCGACTGCGATAAGAAGGTCGGCCAGGCGCTCCGCTGCGGCTTCTCCCCCACGCTCAATTCCTGGCTGGCCCTGGCCTATCTCGACCGCGAGCACCGCACCTCGGCCCAACGCTACACGCTCACGACGGGCACGCCGGAGTCGGTCTTCCATAGCGTGGTGGCTCACTGGCCAGTTCACGCACCGCTGAACCGGGAGGAGAACGCCCGCCGTTTTTACGATGAGGCCCTGAAGCTTTTCGAGGCCGACACCAACGATGAAGATGAGACTGCGATTCATATTCTGATGGAAGCGCTCCTGCTCGCGCCCGAATTTGAGGATGCCTACGAGGCCCTGGGGGTGATTCTGCACCGCCATCACCGGGTGGACGATGCCATTTACTTCATGAAGAAGCTTGCGGCGCTGAACCCGAACTGCGTGATGGCCCATACGAATCTTTCCGTGTTCTACATGAGCCAGGGGCGAATCCAGGAGGCGGAGGACGAGAAAGCGCTGGCAAATCAGTTGGAATTCAAGCAGGAACTGGACGCGAGACAGGCGGAGAAGGCGGCCAAAGCGGAGCGGGAACGCCTCAAGGCCGAAGCGGAACAGCGCATCGGCATGTTCCTGGAAGTGCTGGAGATCGACTCGGAAGATCCCGTTGCCACGATGGGGCTGGGCCAGGCGTATATCCAGTTGGACCGCCATGCGGACGCTATTCCCTATCTGGAGACGGCGACCCGGGTGCAGAAGGATTTTTCGGCGGCCTACCTGAACCTCGGCAAGTGTCACGAGGTCCTGGGCGACGTGGCCGCAGCCAGAGTGGCCTACGCTACGGGCGTTGAAGTCGCGGGACGCAAAGGCGATCTGATGCCCATGCGTGAAATGGAACGGCGGCTGAAACAGTTGGTGTAGCGGCTACCCCCTCAACAATCCACCAAGGGCTCGAATAGCATCCCCGGCCATCTTCAGGGCCAGGTCTACGGCTGATTGGGTCGAATCGGCTATGGCTTCCAGCATGGTCTTCCTCACTCCTGTCCGCTTTCGACACGTTGTCTCAACAATGAGTACCGTTCTGGTCGGTCATTGTTACATCGGTCTAATACCCGTACCCCGTGTACAGGTTCCTTGCTGGAAGAGACGAAGAGCCGGGAGGCCTATTCAAATGGTCTCAATGAAGTCCAAGACGTCGTCGGACGTCGTCCGGCAGTTCGTCGATGCTATTGTAGGAGATGGACCGACCTTGTTCGTCAGTCACAACGATCTCCTGGCGCATGGAGCGGGTCACCCCGCCGGGTAGTACCTCGGTCCGATTCCCCGTCATCCCCGAGATTTGCGCTCTTATTTCCGACGGGATTTCCTCGTTCCTGGAGAAATTCCAAGTCTCCTGGCGCACGGGTGTCACCTTGAGGTCGTTCAGACTTCTGTCATAGACAACACCCCTTCCGCCTGCCCTTTGCGCGTTTATCAACTCCGGCGGACTTACGGGCAAATCCGTCATCAGGTGCAGCGCCTGCGCCAGTTCGCGGACCGGTGCGGGCCCCATTCCGCGCATTCCCGGCGGGCGGCGTTCTCGCAGGATGTGAAACTGCGGCGCAGGGCTGCCGTCCGTGGAGACCAGTTTCACGATCCATTCCCAGTGGTGATCGGGGGGCGACATCGGCCGCTTCTTACCGAGACGCTCGACGGCAAAAATCTGGATTCCGTGGAGCGCCGCGAGGGACACGTAGCCGGTACGGGGCCAGAGGAAGAAGCTGAAGATTTCGAGTTCTCCCCGAGCATTCCTTGCAACGGACAACCGGTTCCACAGGCAACTGAGGACGGCCATAATCCCGACGGTGGCAAGTACCCCCAGGAGCGGCTGTCGTATCAACCCGAAAGCGCGTTCAACGTGCGCAGAACGCTCCCGGGCTGCGGTCATTTCGGCAAGCCGCTGGGTGTGGCCTGCATCGGCCTCGGCGAGGAGGCGCTGATATTCTTCTTCGGAAATACTGTTGCGAATCGCTTCGAAAGCCCGCGCCAGGTCTTCACTGACCTCCTGCCGACGCTCGCCGTGGGCTGGAAGGCTAGTTTGTGGCGCAGTGTTCGCGGCCCCCCGGAAAGTGAACTCGACCATAAAGATTCCGAGCGCACAGAGACCGGCGAGGAAGAGTCTACGGAGAAGCGTTACCAACCCCGGGCGGAATCGTAACTCTTCCCGCGTGGCGGTGACGCAACGCCAGGTCCGAATGTCGTATACGGGAATAAAGGGCACAGCGAAAAACTCCGATCTGCCTCAAAACCGTTGGCACGCTTCTTATAGGACGTACTATTGAGTCACAGGCTACTGTTTTCGGAATCATGATTATGCCCCCTCCGGGTACCGGCGAAGAGCTTAATCAAACGGCTTTGACCAGGTCCGCCAGCGCCGCGACCCACCGGGGGTGTGTATTCAGCGAGGGAATGAGCTCAAAGGCCTCTCCCCCATGTTCTTGGAAGCTTTCCTTGGCCTGCATCCCGATTTCTTCGAGGGTTTCCAGGCAGTCGGCCGTGAAGGCGGGCGAAAGGACCGCCAGGCGCTTTACGCCGCTCTTTGCGAGGGCGACGACCGTCTGGTCGGTGGCGGGCGAAAGCCAGGGGTCACGGCCGAGACGGGACTGAAAGGTCAGGGAGTATTTTCCCTCTTCCAGACCGAGGCGCTGGATGAGGGCACGAGAGGTGGCCATGCACTGTCTGCGGTAGCAATTCTTATTGGCCGAGTTCTCCACGGCGCAGCAGTCTTTCACCTTCAGGCAATGACTGCCGGACGGATCGCCTTTGTAGATCTGGCGCTCCGGGAGGCCGTGGTAGCTCAGGAGAACGTGATCCGGCTTGAAGGCCGCCAGGCGATCCGCCGCCACGGCTTCCCACGCTTCCAGATAGCCCTCGTCATCGAAATAGGGCGGCAGGAAGGACAGGAAGGGCGTATTCCACATGCCCGCGGCGTGTTTGGAGCACCGCTCCACCACGCCGCCGGTGGTCGCCGAGGCGTACTGGGGAAACATGGGCACCACGATGATCCGGTCAACGCCGGTGGCGATAAGCTTGTCCATGCCGGTTTCGATGGAGGGCACACCATAGGCCATGCCGAGTTCGATTGGCATGTCGGGAAGCACTTCCGCAAGTGCCTTGGCGAAGTCCTCGCTGATGCTGAGCAAGGGCGAACCGCGATCAGTCCAGACGGCCCTATAGGCCTCGGCAGTCTTGGCCGGCCGGAAGGGCAGAATGAACAGGTTAACAATGATCCAGCGTTTCCATGCCGCGATATCGATAATGCGCGGGTCGGAGAGGAACTGGCGAAGATACTCGCGCGTTTCGGCGGTTTCTGGGGCCGAAGAAGAACCGGTGTTGACGAGAAGAATTCCGGTGGAGAAGGACTTCATGAGGCAGTTGATCCGATCGAAGGTGATTTCCAACGCCTGGCGGTTACCAGACAAAAACAGACCCAGAGTATAGCATTAATCGCAATGACCTCCAAGGCGAGCGCGGTGGTCAGGGTCTCATACGGGATTCCCGCATATTGATAAAGAAACCAGGCGGCGGCGACGTAGGGCACACCTGTGGCGTCGGGTGTCACGGGAATAGCACTGACGAGGCCGTGGGCGCAGCGGGCGGCGCAGACCAGCATGATTCCGGCGGTGTAGCCGAAAGCTTCGCAGAGATAAACCACGGCGTAAACATCAGTTAGCTTGGCGAAAAAGGTCAGCGCCATGACCAGGGGAAACTTTCGGGAAAAGAGGAGGAGCTCGGTCCGGACTTTCAGGGCGAAAGCGAGGATTCGGTCCTTCCACCCGCCCGTAACTTCATCATTGACCGATGTCTCTTCCCTCGATTGGACCCGAAGCCCCGTTAGGGTCAGCAGCGCGACCACCAGGGCCCCTGCGACGATCGCAAACCATGCCCATGGCGCTACGAGCCCCAACCACGCCACGCCCGCCAGGCCGAGGACCAGCGTCCACGCCACCTCCACGACACGGTCGAGCCCGATCCACGCCGCCACGCGGGCATTGCGGTGGCGCTTCAGCAGCAAGGGGGCTAGTTCCCCGGCCCGGCCCGGCGTCCAGTTGCCCGCAGTCTTGGCCAGGAAAAAGAGGAGAATCCCCTGTTGGCCTGGCCCCAGCGCGTAGCGCCACTTCGCGGCGCGGAGCCAGAAGCCCGCGACAATGAGGAGCGACATGAGCGCGAGGGGCACGGGTTTCGCATCCCGGAGCAAGTCTCCCAGATCCCGAAAGCCGAAATGCCAGCCCAGGGCCGTAAGGAAGAGCAGGCCGAACAAGAAAAACCAGCGCCCCCCGCTGCGTGATCGTGGCGATGTCTCGGCGTTGCTCATGGCACGGTTACCACGCCGTTCTCCTCGAAGTCCCAGCGCCAGACGCGCACATCCACGCTGGATGCCTCTTCAACAAATTCCATGTGGGCCTCCACCCAGTCCACTTCCCGACCCAGATCCTGCACCAGGGCGCCATAATGGCGCCACATGTCGAATCGAGACGATTCGGCGAGGAAGTAGCCACGCGGGTGCTCCCGGAGGAATGCCTTGAGTTCATCCAGCGAGCCGAGGCCTTCCATGCCCGATTCCTGATATTCCCACTTCGTGTAACGGTTCGGAAACCAGTTGTCCACATGACCAAGATAATATTGGACGGGCAGGTAAGTGGTGGTAAGAATCGTCTCGTCGGTTTGGTGCTCTTTCACCCACGTCGCGGGCTCTCGCCATTGAGGGTGATGGGTGGCCAGGGTCGTGTCCGCGCCGCCGGCCGCCTCGACGCTGTCTCCCATGAGTTGTGCTTGCGACCAGGCCAGGCGCGCGAGAAAGAGCGCCGTCAGTACGGCGACAGCGCAATGAAGCATCGAGCGCCGGTACTCGCGCAGGAGAGCGAGCAGCACAACGAGGCCGTGGGCGTAAATCATGATATAGATCGGGTAGGCAAAGAACATGAAGCGATGCCGCCGGTAGCCTACGAGGTAGGTCAGGATCAGTACCGGTACCCAGAAAGCGAGGAGCACCCAGAACGTTTTCGGATCGCGCCGAAGCAACAATACCGCCGAGCCGAAGAGGGCCAGGAGAAAGAAGCCGAGGCTCAGATTGCCGCCGAGAAAGCGAAAGTAGTAATAGCGGTCGGTGCGGAGTTGATCCAGCAGGCGCCCGCCGATACCCGTCTCAAATACCGCCGCCCGGTCCACCGGGTTGGGGTTGAAGTAAAACGACGCGATGGTGAGGAGTCCCAGTACGGTGCAGGTAAGGATGGCCGCGCTCCAGCGCGACTTCCACACGCGATTGCGGAGCAGGGCGAAGATCGCAAAGGCACCCGGGGGTCCCAGATAGAGGATGGAATGGAAGGAGGTGAGCAGGCCCGTGACATAGGCCAGGATCGCGCCCGTACCCGTGTGCGGCAGGGAGCTGGGCTTCGGGCCAGTGAAGAAACGCCACGCAAGCCCGAGCATGAGCAGGTAGCTCGTAATCTGGAACTCATAGAGGCGGGCCTGGCGCGCCCAGCCCACCTGCCACGGCGAAGTGGCAAAGAAAAACGCGGCCCACAATGCGGTGGTGCGGCCCAGCCAGTTGCGACAAAGAATGTAAACGAGAGCGGTGTTCAGGCCGCCGAGCAACACGGAAGGGAGACGCACGGCGAAAGCGTCGTCGCCCAGAAGGCGTACAAATGCCGCAAGGAGATAATTGTACGCCGTGGAGCTCGGATAGAAATTGCCGCTCGGCAGCGCGGGCCAACCGGTGTCGGCGATGTTCCTGGCCACGTAAATATGCACCAGTTCATCGTGCCAAAGGCTCGGTGCGGCAAGATTGGGTAAGCCCAACGCGAGGGAAATAGTTACCAAGACCGCAACGGCACCCCACTCCCACCGCGCCATGGGCGTATCCACGGATGGCGCCGGTGCGAATATGAATCGCATGAACTCTAGGATAGATTGGCGCAGGGCGTGAAGTCGGTGCATGCGAAAAGACGGTTCCGGTTGAAGGTGAATGCCCGTATTGTATCGGGTTGGTGATTAGGAGTCTAGGTCGTGGATACGCAATGAGTACGCAATCTATCGGCACTCATCCGACCGTTCGAAACAGACGTCTGGGTGCCACCCGTACACGCGGGAGCTACTGCGACCAAGTTTACGGGGGCGGATTCGCCGGACTACTACGTCGAACTGATTCTACTCTTGTTGTTCCAGTGTGCCTTAAACAAGTTAGAGTCCCATCACCCGTAAGCTCCCCCGCTTCGCTCCTCCGCGTACGGGTGGCACCCAGAGGTGTATCTTGTATTTCGGCGTCCACCTTAGTCGATCAATTGTCGAGACGAACGATTGTTGGCATCCTCACTCGTACTTCCATTACGATTCACACCAATCGACATGAAAGCGCTTACCCATGCCCAACCCCATCAAAATCTGTTGCACCTGCTCCCACGGCGGTCATCTCAATGAGATGCTCCAGCTTCAGGCGGCCTTTTCGGGTCACGAGGTCTTCTATTTCACCTACGACGCCGATACCACGCGCCGTCTGGAGCGGGCCTATCTCGTGCCGAATATGGCCAGGAATCCCGTCGAGTTCCTGAAGAACCTCGGTCGTGTGTTCTTGATATTTCGCAGGGAGCGCCCCGACCTCATCGTATCCACCGGGGCGGAGATCGCGATTCCCGTGGCGCTGGTCGGCAAGCTGTTTCGCGCCCGCTTGCTTTACATCGAGTGTGGAGCCCAGGTCGTACGCCCATCCGTGACGGGCCGCGTCGTGTACTGGATCGCCGACGAATTTTATGTGCAGTGGCCCGAGCTCTTGAAGGTCTATGGCCCCCGTGCGCGTTATTCTGGCTCCTTGATCGACGAGTCGCCAGTTTCATGATTTACGTGACACTTGGCACCATGTTTATGGGATTTGATCGCCTCGTGAAGGCCGTCGATGCGATTGCGGAAGAGACAGGCGAGCAGGTAATACTGCAATTGGGCAATGCCAGCCGGCACCCGAGCCATTGCGAATGGTTTGAGTTCCTGCCGCGCGAAGAATGCCTCGATATCCAGCGCCACGCACGGGTCATCGTGGGCCATGCGGGCATCGGCACGGCCATCGACGCCCTGAGCGTGCAGAGACCGTTTATAGTGGTGCCGCGACTGAGGCGTTTCAACGAGCACATGAACGATCACCAGTTGGAAATTGCCGAAGCCGTTGAGCGTCGCGGATGGGGTAGGATGGTTCTTGATATGAAAGACCTTGCGGACGCCTGCGCGAATCCCCCGGAGGCGCCGCAGGGCTATTCGCCGAACAAGGAACCCTTGATTGCGGCGGTGAAGTCTATGGTGGATCGGTTGGCATTGACCTGAGGGCGCCACCCATGGTTTTCTGTTTGTGCGATATTCCTTGAGTACATGCCAATCGAGAGGGAAATGAGACAGTTTTGCGCGCCAGCATCATCATACCGGCCTACAACGCCCAAAGGACTTTAGCCGAATGCCTGACGGCTTGTCTCGCGCAGGACTATCCTGATTTTGAAGTTATTGTCGTCGATGATGGTTCGACCGACAGTACCGGCGCTGTCGCGCGGCACTTTGACCGTGTGCGGTACCACCGCCAGTCCAATGGCGGGCCGGCATCGGCGCGAAACACCGGCGCGCGTTTGGCCACGGGCGAAATCCTGGTGTACACCGATGCGGACTGCATCCCCCAGGCCGACTGGCTCCGTCAATTGATCGATGGCTTTGAGGAGGGCGTCGTGGCGGTTGGCGGGACCTATGCCATCGCTAATCCCACGTCGCGCCTCGCCCGTGTCGTCCAGGCGGAGATTGCCGCGCGGCATCGCCAGTTCAAAGGCGAGGTGGATTTTCTCGGTTCCTTCAACGTGGCCTATCGTCGCGATGCTTTTGAGGCCGTCGGGGGCTTTGATGAGTCGTATCGCCAGGCCTCGGGCGAAGACAATGACTTGGCGTATCGCCTTCACGACCTCGGTGGCCGCATGGTCTTCAACCCCAGGGCCGAGGTGGCCCATTACCACCCCGAGCATCTATTCGGTTATCTGCGCACCCAGAGCCGACACGGCTACTGGCGGGTCAAACTCTACCGGGACCATCCCCGCCGCGCGGGCGGCGATCAATATGCCGGGTGGCCCGATCTCCTCGCGCCGCCGCTGGGCCTGGGGCTCCCCTTCCTCCTGCTCCTGATCGCCGTGGCGGGCGTCCAGACGGGGTACGGCCTCCTCGCGTCAATCCTCAGTCTGGCGCTGGTGCTTTTTTATGCCTCGCTGCATCTGCCCATGGTGCTACGCCTGCGGCACGATCTGCCCGTGGACGACCTGTTATACTTTCTCCTGATCGCCTGCCTGCGCGATAGTGCCCGCGCGGTGGGCCTGGTGCATGGGTTATCGGCTTTCACATCCCGAACCAAGAACAAGGTCTAAATGGCGCGCGTACTCGTAATCATTCCCGCCTACAACGAAGAGGCCACCATCATCGGCGTGCTCGGCCAGATCCGCGCCGCCGCGCCGGATTGCGACGTTGTCGTGGTGGATGACGGATCCCGGGACCAGACCGGTGCGCTCGTACGCGAATCGGGACAGGCCACCTTGCTTTCCCTCCCCTTCAACCTCGGGATCGGCGGCGCCATGCAGACCGGTTACAAGTACGCTCTGCGCAACGGCTATGACATCGCGGTGCAGTGCGACGCGGATGGCCAGCATCCCGCCGAGGAGATCGTCCGGCTGCTTTCCCGCATTGAGGACGGTGCTGCGGACGTGGTCATCGGCTCGCGCTATGTGGCCGACAGCGACTATACCCCGAGCCTGAGTCGCCGGATTGGCAAGTCGCTGCTGTCGCGGTGGATCAATCTATTCATCGGCGGGGGTATTACGGACACCACGAGCGGATTCCGTGCGATGAATCGCGCCGCGATAGCGGTAGTCGCGGAAGCTTATCCCGAAGACTATCCCGAGCCGGAGGTTCTGGTGATATTGCACAAGCACGGTCTTCGTGTCGTCGAGATTCCGGTAACGATGCATCCCCGTCAGGGTGGCGTGACCTCGATCCGCGCCCATGGGGCGGTCTATTACATGGTCAAAGTTGGGCTCGCCATTCTCATCGATCAGTTTCGCCATTACGCCCCCGCGCGGAGGGCTGCGGAATGACCGATCCAGCGCTGCCCTTTGTCGGCTTCTATTGGTCTCATCGCGTGGGCCTGCTCCTCGTGAGCCTGAGTTTCATGGTGCTGGTGCTGGAACTGGTGCGCCGGGCGCACCTCAAGGAGCGCTATGCCCTCCTGTGGCTTGCGGCGGCGGCCTGCGGTCTGGGCGTGGGCCTCTTTCCCGGCGTAATCACATGGATGTCATCCGTCTTCGGATTTCAGTATCTCACGGTCTTCTATGTAGGGTCATTTCTCTTTCTCCTCTTTCTCGTCCTCGCCTTCACCGTGGTCATTTCCAAGCTCTCGGAGCGAAACCGCATTCTGGCCCAGGAAGTTGCCCTGCTTGCGCGCCGTATCGAAGCCCTGGAGCGGGATGATGTGTCAGCGCCCTGATACCAACGAACGCGGCGCCCTCGTCGACCGGCTGCTGCTGCTGTGGATCGCGGGGACGGCGGTGTTTTATTTTCTACGTTTCAGCGCCACGTTCTATTATGCCAACGCGCCCGCAATCCGGAGCTTCGCTTCGAAACTGGGTTTCTAACGCGGCCTGCGGCCCGACGCGACGCCGCGGACCAGGATTCGGTGGAAATCGGGGTTTCATTTTCGGGGAGTGCGGGTTGATTGGTTGCAAATTGCCGTGACTTTTCATGGTATTCGTGCTACAGTTATTCGAGTTGTGTCTCCGGTACTCCCGATGCGCGAGGGGGACGCAGCGAGGAGGGCTGGACGGAATTATGGGTACATCTCGAAGTTTCACCGGCGGTCCGGAGAATGTCGCGCTGTTATCCAGTTTCAGTCCGGAATTGTGGGCTCGACTGGATGGATTGACGCAGTTTCGGGAATGCGGTGTGCGAGAGAGCATCTATTTTCCCGAAGACCCCTGCGATTCCGTTTACTGGATTGAGGTCGGCCGGGTAAAACTGTCTCGGGTTTCGCCCGATGGACGCGTTCTTTCGCTGCGCCACCACAGTACGGGGGATATGTTTGGAGAGGATTGCATGTCGGGATGGGAACAGCGCTGCGACCACGCCGAGTCCATGGAGGCAACCCGTTTGCGCTTCATGTCGGCGGAGGCCTTCCGCTCCGTACTCGACAGCGATCTGGAATTTGCGCGCGCGGTGCTGGAGCGGGTCTCCCGTCGCGCCCGCGAAATGGACCACCTCTATGCCGAGGCGGTATTTCGGCCGGTGCGCGGTCGAATCGCCGCGGGCCTTCTGCGGCTTTATCAACTGGAGCGCCCGGTCGGGCGAACCATCCGCGTAACCCATCAGGAGGTGGCCAATCTGGCGGGTTCGACCCGCGAAACCACCACCGCGGTATTGCACAGTCTTCGCGAGGCCGGGGTGGTTGAAACAGGAAATCGCCGGGTTACGCTGCTGGACCTGGAAGCCCTCCGCAAGGCGGCCCAGCAGTACTAGGCCGCGCACAGCCACATGAAAGTTGACGGCGTCTCGCCCACACGGGTCGGCGGGACGGCCCAGTAAGGAGTAATCGTGAATCGCGTACTCACTGTAATATTAGCCGGGGGGGCCGGGGAACGCCTTTACCCCCTTACCCGCCATCGGGCCAAGCCCGCGGTGCCTTTCGGCGGAACCTACCGGATCATCGATTTCACCCTTGCGAACTGTATCAACTCGTTCTGCCGGCGTATCCATATTCTCACGCAGTACAAGTCTCAGTCGCTCTCGCGCCACATCCGCTACAGTTGGGACATGACACGGCCTGAACTGGGCGAGTTCATTGAGATAATACCGCCCCAGATGCGGGTGAACGACAGTTGGTATCGGGGCACGGCCGACGCCCTGTACCACAACCTTTACTCCATCGACCGGGAGGCCCCCGAAGAGATCCTGGTGCTCTCCGGCGATCACATCTACAAGATGAACTACGAAAAAATGGTCCAGTTTCACCGGCAGGCCGAGGCGGCGGCGACGGTGGCGACGATCCAGGTGCCCATCCACGAGGCCCACCGCTTCGGCGTCGTGGCGGCGGACGCGGACCACCGGATCGTCGGATTTGAGGAAAAGCCCGCCGAACCGCGCCCCGACCCGCACCACCCCGATTCCGCCATGGTTTCCATGGGAGTCTATGTGTTCAATCTTGAAGTGCTCCGCAACGCCCTGATCGAAGACGCGGAAATGAACAGTTCCCACGATTTTGGCAAGGATATCATCCCCGGTCTGATAGACAAAGCGCTGGTCTACGCCTATCCCTTCGAAGACGAGAACAAGAAGGAAGCCAAATACTGGCGGGATGTGGGGACGATCGACAGCTACTGGGAAGCCAATATGGATCTGGCCCGCGTGGACCCCCAGTTCAACCTCTATGACAAGAGTTGGCCGATGCAGATCAAGCTCCCCTCCTATCCGCCGGCCAAGTTTGTTTTCGCCAATCGCGACGAGCGTTTCGGCGTGGCCATGGACTCCATCGTCAGCCCCGGTTGCATTATCAGCGGGGGCCAGGTGATCCGTTCGGTGTTGTCCCCCGAAGTGCGGGTCAACAGCTATTCGCAGGTGGAGGAATCGGTACTTTTTCGCGGGGTCGATGTGGGCCGCCACGCCCGCCTGCGCCGCGTGATTGTGGAAAAGGATGTGCGGATTCCCGCGTTCGCCGAGATTGGTTACGACCTTGAACGGGACGCCCGACTTTTCCGGGTGACCCCGTCGGGTGTGGTGGTCGTAGAGTCCGGAGACGCGATCCATGTGGCGGCGGCCCGCTAAGGGGCCGAGTCCAATCCCGACATCGAAAGTTTAGCGCCGGGTGACCTTGAGTCGGGACCGTCTTGAATGAAATACTTAACCCGCCGTTCGAGTATGCGAGGACCGTTGTGGGTTAACGCGGGCGTTTGGGCTGGGCAAGCGGCCCGTCGCGCCTGTTTCCCTTTACCGTAAGGATTGTACATGTTCATCAACGTTTCTTTCCCTCTCCGGCTATCGAAACTGCTCCTTGCGGTAAGTTTAAGCGCTCTCACCCTCGGCGCATCGGCGCAGGAATCCGCCCCCGCCGCCCCGCCGGCCGCCCCCCCCGCGGAATCGGCCTTGCCGCAAGTGGACCCGGCCTACCTCGCGCCGCTGGAGGCCCTTACCGGCGACGAAAACGCTTTCCTGGACCAGTTGTGGTCCATGGGCAATGCGGAGTTCAAGCAAATTACGGCCCTTCACGGCCAGATGACGCCGGAAATGAGCGAGGCGGAGATCCAGGCGAAATTCGCCGAGATAAACGTTTGCCTGGCGAAGCTGACCGCCCTTGGGGAGCTGGGCTTGAAGGCCTTTGATCACAGCGCTTCGGTGCACAACTTCCGCGGAACGGTCTACTACGACGGGTTCGGCAAGCACATGGAGGGGGTACAGGAATGGCTCAAGGCGGTATCGCTGGATTCAAAATACAGCGATCCCTACAACAATCTGGGCATGCACTATTTTCATTCCGGGTTATACGAACTCGGGTTTCAAAATATGGACAAGGCCCTCGAACTCGATCCAAAGAACGCGGACTATTGCTACAACATGGCCCAGAACTATCTGATCTACCGCCCCCAGACGGAAGAGATCCGGGGATGGGACGCGCCCAAAATCTACAAAGAGGCCATGAAACTTTCAAAGAAGGCCACCAAGCTCGCGCCGACGGATTATGAGATTCTGGAGGACTACGCCGTCAACTTCATCGCGGCGGAGAATTTCGAACTGGAGCCCGACTGGAAGGAATCAATCAAGGCTTGGCAGGCCGCACGCGCGCAGGCCAAGACCACGGTGCATACCTTTTTCACCTGGCTCAACGAGGGACGGGCCTGGCGCAATCTGGAGAACAACAAGGAGGCCAGGCGCTGTTTCGAGGAGGCGCTGGCCGTCATACCGGGCAATGAAGTCGCCACGCGGCTCCTGGACAGTGTGAGCGGCGAGAACTGAAGATTGTGGCGTGTAGACCGATGATTGGAGGTCCTGTTTGAACCTGGGACAGCTTCGACTCCTGTTGTCGAGCAAGCGCGTGGGGAATGTGTTTGTTGTCATTTTCCTCCTGCTATGCGTGTATTTCTTCGGCTATCGACACGTGCGCTTCTTCCGGGTGCCCTCGGGATCCATGGAACCCACGTTGCAACCGGTGGACCAGCTTGTCACCATTGCGGAGTCTTCCTATGGTCGTGGTGACATCGTGGTGCTTCGCGATCCCGCCGAACCGGGCGCTTACCTCGTCAAGCGAATTGTCGGCGTGGGCGGCGATGCGATCAGCGTGCAACTGGGCGCACTCCAGATCAACGGCGAGTATGCATCGGAGCCCTATCTCCTGGAGCCGCCGCTTTATCAAGTAATGCCGCCGGTTTCCGTGCCGGAAGACCATGTCTTTATTCTCGGCGACAATAGGAACAACAGTATGGACAGCCACGACGAGGGCGAGTGTTTCCCGGTTTCGCTCATCGTCGGGCGGGCGATTTTCATCTACTTTCCCTACGAGCGCTGGGGGAAGGTTTCGTCCTATCCCCTGACGAATCGCCTTGGGGAATGACGCGAAGCCCGTCTTGGTACTGAGGCAGGGGAATCGGGTACAATAAGCACGGCAGGAGGCGGAGAGAGGCATCCCAGGCCCCGCCCGCGCCCGAGTGAAACCTGAGTCTAATCGTTTGCGTCCTCTAACCGCGGGCGCGGTCCCGAAAGGCCCGTATAGAGCGCCGATGAGCCGATATTCGTACACAATGGAATCCAACGCCTTTGGCAGTTCCCGAATTACCTGGGCCGTTCAACGGCTGATTCTGGTCAACATCGTCGTATTCGCTCTGCAGCTTCTCTCGGATCCGCTGATGGTGTGGCTGAACCAGCGACCGGGCTTCTATGGGGGCGCTTTGAGCACCTGGTTTGGCTTCCAGCAGCAGCGCTTTCTCTCGGGATTCGTCTGGACCCCGCTCACCTATCAGTTTCTCCACGGCGGCTTGATGCACCTCGTGGGCAACATGCTTTCCCTGTACTGGTTCGGCCCGGAAGTTGAACGGGTATTGGGCACCCGCGCATTTTTTCGATTTTATCTGACCTGCGGCGCCGGTGGCGTGCTGGCCACGCTCCTCCCCTATTTTCTGCAAGGCGAAGTCACCAATGTAGTCGGCGCGAGCGGCGCGGCCATGGGGGTTCTGGTCGCCTTTGCCATGGTGGAGCCCGACCGCGAGTTCTACTTTCTCTACTTCCCCTGGCCCATCAACGCCCGGGCCCTCGTGCTCATCGCCTTCCTGCTCAATTTGATTTCCAGTCTCGACGGCACCTCGGTATCCTGGGTGACCCACTTCGGCGGCATGGGCGTGGGCTTTCTTTATATGAAACTCCTCCCGATGTTCATCAGCTTCCGGCGCGAACGGCGGCGCAAAGAAGTCAAAGGGAAGAAATCGCCCAACGACAAGGTTGGGGAAGCCGTCGACAACATCTTCAAATTCGATGATCGCAAACGTCGTTAAGACCGCGCCGGAACTGTCAGCCCCATGCCCAGCCTGCAAGAAATTCTCGGAATTGTAATCATCATCGTGGTACTCAGCGCGACGGGGCTCCTTCCCATCATCGTCCGGGGCCTCCGCGAACTGCGGGGCGAGCGGTTCGACGATGAAGTCCCACAGAACGCCGGTGGCGATCTGGACATGTGCTATCGGATGCTCGGTATTTCCCCTTCGTCAAGCTGGGATGAAATCGAGCGTGCTTACAAGCGCAAGGCCAAGATTCACCACCCCGATCTCGGGGGCGATGAAGACATGATGCGGGCGCTCAACGAGGCCTACAACCGCCTCAAGCGAACCCGAAAACGTTGAGCGGCCACCCGTTTCCCTCCCTTCAACCTCCTTGCAACTGAAGTCCGAAGTGGCGCGACGTGATCTCCATGCTCTTGCCAAGATAAAACCGGTGTGCGTCGAATCGTTGCACGCCGCTGTCCAGGTGCAGCGCGCGGACGCCCTCCCGCCGGGCTTCTTCCACCAGCCAGTCAAAAAGTTGCCCGCCGAAGCCCTGACCGCGCCGCGCGGTATCCGTGATCAGGTCGTCCACATAGAGGTAGGGCCCGTAGATCAGATTTTCAAGGAAGCGATAGCCCGCCAGAGAGACGAGCGTCCCTTCGGACTCCAGCGCGACGAGATGGTAGCACTGGGTCTCAAACTGCCGTTTCACCCGCGCACAGAAGGTGGCCTCGTCCAGATGGGGTCTCAGTTGCGCCATGATCGGATAACATCGGCGAATGGATTCATGCTCTCGGATTCGTTGTATGGATATCATCGGTTGCTCCTCCTTGTCTGGCTGCGGCGGCCGCGCCGGTGCGGCGTTCCTGTCGTTACGCGCCGGGATGCATACCGGCGATTGCCCCGGAGCCGTGGCCGTGCTATGGTATAGCGTTGACCGGGCGGCCAGGCTCCGCCGGGTATTGGCATCAACGCTGAGCGATCAACGAAGGAGAGAAGGATGTCGAAAGTGATTCGAGGGGCGATGCTGGCCCTGGCCATTGTCGTCTGCGCTTCCGCCGCGCATGCGGCCGGCGTGACCTATGCGGACCAGGAAGGCCCAGGCAAGGGCAAGCACATCGTCTTCATTACGGGTGACGAGGAGTACCGTTCCGAGGAAGGGATGCCCCAACTGGCGAAGATTCTCGCCACGCACCACGGTTTTACCTGCACGGTGCTCTTCTCCATCAACAAGGATACCGGCGAGATCGACCCCACAACGCTGGACAATATCCCCGGTCTGGAGGCGCTCGAATCGGCGGATCTGATGGTGCTGTTCACGCGCTTTCGGGAGCTGCCCGATGCCGATATGAAGCGGATTATCGATTACACGAATTCCGGGAGGCCCATCATCGCCCTGCGCACGGCCACCCATCCCTTCAACTACATCGTGAATACCGCCAGCCCTTACGCCAAATATACGTGGAACAATGAAGACGAATCCTTCAAGGGCGGCTATGGGCGGCAGGTGCTCGGTGAGACCTGGGTTACCCACTATGGACACCACGGTCATGAAAGCACCCGTGGCGCCATCGTGCCGGAAATGAAGGGGCACCCCATCGTGCGGGGTTGCGAGGACATTTGGGGCGACACGGACGTATACGGTATTAACAACCTCACGGGCGATAGCCAGCCTTTGGTCAACGGGATTGTGTTGACCGGTATGAACCCGACGGACCCGCCGAGCACGGAAAAGACGGCGGTTCAGCCCATCGCCTGGATCAAAACCTACACGGGCGAAAGCGGCAAGCCTTCCCGCATCTTCACCACCACCATGGGCGCGTCGCGGGATCTGCTGAGCGAGGGGCTCCGCCGCCTGCTGGTGAACGCCGCGTACTGGGGCGTGGGCCTGGAAGACCAGATACCGGCCCGGAGCAAGGTGGATATCGTCGGCGAATATAACCCGACGCCCTTCGGCTTTGGCAAGCACACCAAAGGGCTGAAGCCGGAAGACCTCAAGGACTGACGGGGAAATCCAGAGTTATAAATAAACGCCGGGTGCGGAGCGCACCCGGCGTTTTTCAATTGATGCTGGAACGGGCCCTGCGCTATTCGGTCTTGGCCAGATCTTCCGCCGCCGTTGACTGGGGCAGATTGTCGGCAAAGTTGCGGTAGGCCCGGGGCAGATCCTCGAATACGTCTTTCGAAAGCCACCGGTATTTTCCGCTCATGAGGGAATCGGCCACCTTGTTAAAGGACCGGTTGTGATTGTCCTTGACCGCCTTGAAGTTGGCCTCGATCCGTTTACGCGCATTCTCGCAGAAGAGGTCGGCGAGTTCCTGGGGGCTCTGGTCGCTCTTGTTCTGGGCCAGCAGGTGTTCGGTATTTGCAAGCACGCATCCCATCACAAAAAGGTCCACGCCGATGTCGACGAAGTTGGCCAGGATCAATTGCTCGAATTCCAGCTTTTCCTTGTACTTGCCCATCGTGTGGAACAGATTTCGAGCAAGTCGTTTGCAGGTCTTGGCGGCAAAGGCCAAATGTTCGCGGTTCGCGGGGTTCAGGTGGGTCACGTTGAAGTCCAGCGTCGGCGGCATCCACACCTTCGGGTACCAGCCCATGTAGAACTTCGCAGCCGCCGCGATATACGACCATTTCTTTCCCTTCTGATCGCCTTTCGGCATCAGAATCGGCATGACCAGCTTGAAGTGGGTGTCCATCGCCTCGCGGGCCATGATGAGGTGCATGACTTCCGTGGAGCCTTCAAAGATGCGGCCCACGCGCATGTCGCGCAGGGTACGATTCACCGACACGGGCTTTTCGCCGCGCTGGTAAATGGATGTGTCGTCCTCGAAGCCACGCCCGCCGCGGACCTGCAGAAATTCGTCCAGGAGGCGCGAGGTTGTTTCGGTGCAGAAGTATTTGGCCGCGGCGGCCTCCAGACGGATGTCGGCGTTCTTGCGATCCGCGAAGGAGCTGACCATGTACACGAGGCTCTCCATGGCGAAGGTGTCGGCGGCCATGTTGGCAATCTTCTTGGCGATGGACTGGTGCTTACCAATGGGCACGCCCCACTGAATACGGTTGTTCACCCATTCCTGGCAGTCCAGCAGATACTTCTTACAGGAACCGGCGGAGGCGGCCGGGATGCCGAGTCGACCGGCATTCAACGTCGTGAGGGCAATCTTGAGGCCCTGTCCAGGCTTGCCGATCATGTTTTCGGCGGGCACCTTGACGTTGTTGAAGAGGAGCAGGCCATTTCCGATGCCTTTGAGGCCCATGAACTGACAGCGGTGGGCCACGGTCACTCCGGGAGAATTGGTCTCCACGATGAATGTGGAAATCTGGGGAATTTCACGGCCATTCTTGATGATGGAAGGGGTCTTGGCCATCACCACCATGAGCGTGGCCGCCGTGCCGTTGGTGCACCAGAGCTTTTCCCCGTTGATGAGGTAGTAGCTGCCGTCTTCCGACGGCGTGGCCGTGGTGGACATCTTGGCCGGATCGGAGCCCACATCGGGCTCGGTGAGGGCGAAAGCGGAGATCTCACCGCCGGCGAGACGGGGAAGGAACTTCTGCTTCTGCGCTTCCGTCCCGAAAAGCTTCAAGGGCTGGGGAACACCGATGCTCTGGTGTGCGGAGACCCACGTAACCGTGGACTGGCAATAGCTGCCGATAAAGCTGAGCACCCGACCGTAGTTCCACTGGGAAAGGCCAAGTCCTCCATACTTCTTGTCGATCTTCATGCCGAAGACACCGATCTTCGCGAGCTCTTCGAGAACATGCACAGGGTAGTCGCCGGTCGCATCCACCGCGATGGGATCGAGGTGCTCGTCGAGAACGGCGCGTATCTTTTCGATAAGCTCGTCACCGACTTTCTGGTCCTCGGCGTCCTGCTTCGGATAGGGATGGAGCAGGTCCCATCGGAAGTTTCCGCGAAACATCTCCGCGGTAAAGCTTGGGAATTGCCACTCGGTTTCCCGTGCGGCTTCTGCGAGTTCCATCGCCTGATCTTTGGCGTTCTGTTGTTCTGCCATGCTGGGGTCCTCTTTACCTAACGACCGGTAAGTCGCGCTCTGGGCCAAAAAATGGTCGCATCGCTCCCTCCCCCTTCCGGGGACGGAAGCCCGCGATACTTGATTGACGATACATCTGCTAACTGAGCATAACATAATATTCACGGTGAGGCTACCTTTTGTGTGCCACGGCTATTGCAAGACCGCAAATTCTGCTGGTAGGATTGCGATATGGCCTTTGCAACGAGAACTACACGAATCTACGTGAATGCACACCTTGTAAGTGGATACTTTGACGATGGGTTTCAGGAATAATTATTAGCCTTATTCGCACTGGGTCGCGCTAAGACCGTTCGGCTGCACAGGGAGGCAATTCGCCTTGACTACTAAACACGTCATTCCTTCCACCGCGCATCCGTTGATTGCCGCGACATTGCCTGGGCTTTGCGGTCTAACAATGGGCATTATCTGTAGCATTGGTGGAAGTGCCATGGGCTATCGTTTTGGCCAGCTTTTCGTGCCCATGGAATCGCCGGAATCAGACCCCAGACTGGCGATGCTTCTTGGCGTTGTAATCCCATGGCTGTTGTTTCTTGGCTTCTTTCTCGTAGGCCTCTTGCTCATGCGGTTCTATCGGCGGGGCCTGCGTAACTATCATGACTTGCTGGTTGGGCGGTTGTTACTAGCCAAAGGCGAAAAGCGACCACTGCCCAACTTGCTGCAACTTAAGATAGAGTGGCCACTCCTGGCCTCCGGATTGATTCTGCTTGGGGCAATCTCATATGGTGATAGTGCCCAAGAAGCGGTGTGGTCGATGAGTGGTTTTTGCGGCCTGTTGGCCAGTGTGATGACGACATACGCCGAGCGGAAGAATATCTACGATGACGCAGTCAATGCACTGGGCGAAGTGAGAGCAGACTCCGGTTCACCATCCGCGATTGGCAACCTTCCGGCGCGTGTAAAAGCGCTGCTTGTTATTACGGCTTTGGTCGTTTGTATGTCATCTCTACCCATTATCTTTCTGTTCGGTCGAATCGTGATGCTTACGGGGGAATTGGTCGATCTTACCGGACCGCAGTGATGTCAAACCTAATCCGTCTACACGCGATTAATGCCGTCAATCTGCGGACGGGTTATCCAATGCTGGAAATTCGTTCACCACGGGAGGTGTTGGAAAATGAGCACGAAAACTTTTGATTCCGTCGCAATGATGCGCAATCTTCGTGAGCGCCTGAGCCAGGATATGGCAGGAATGTCCTCCGAAGAGCGGATCCGCCATATCCACGAAAAGGCTGCTGGGACACCCTTGGGCGCACGCTTTCTAACTCTTCAAGGCAAACCAGAAACTTTTCCGGGAGCGACTCAGCCACCAAGCTCCCGATAGCCTCATTCCCGCATCGGGCGTCGCGCGAATCCATTCCGGGGAAACGCTTATCCGCAAAAGACTTGCGCAACACGGGACCGGCTGGCTATCATCCCCGAAACCCTGGAGGGGTAAATGGCGACCTCGGGCCCGCCCCCACCCTCCCGCGAAAGGATTAAGGATAGCAATGCAGGAAAGCACGCCCACCCCGTGTGTATTTGTGGTCGGGGATTACAATACGGGCAAATCCACGCTGCTCAACGCCCTGCTCCGGCAGGAAGTGCTTCACACCAGCCGCGAGGAAGGCCGCGCCTTCCCCACTTTCCTTTGCCGTATCTCCGAGAACCACGACCGCTTCGCCGCAGTCAGTGCGAAGGATGGCAGCCTTGTACCCAAGACGCACGACGAGTTTCTTCGCCTCCGGAAAGAGGAAGAGCAGCCTCCCGCTTTTCGGGCGCTGGCCGCGGGCTGTGTTCATGCCCCGTTCAACAACCTGATTCTTGTGGACACGGCGGGCATGTCCACGGACGCCTGCGAGTCGCTGGAAATCGCCGATTTGAAGGATCAGGAAGATGGATTGGTGCTGGTGGTGACGGATATCGAATATTGGGCCGCGAAGCACACGATGGACTTTATCGCTTTTCACCAGGAGCAATTCGGCGATTCGATCATGGTGGTTGCCAACAAGGCCGACCACCTGAATGCCCAGGAAATCGAGCGGATTCACCAGAAGGCCTCTCAGCGCATGGAAGAATACGGCATCAATCCCGCCCCCCGCTTTTTCACCATTTCAGCGCGCCTGGAGCAATTCCGCCTGGAGCCGAAAAACGAATACCGCTGCCGGACGAAGGCCCGCGTGCGGGAATTATGCGACAGCGGCTTTGACGCGCTTCGCGTCGCGCTGTACGAATTTGAGGCCGCTCGCGGTCGTCGCTTTCCTCGTCCCGCGCTGGACGCGGTGGTCTCCATGCCTCTGGCCGCTTCCTTTCTGTCGTCCCATGAAGGAGTGCAAGCATGAAGTTCAAGGATATGGAGGCGCACCGCGCCTGGGCCCTTTCCGCGCTGGACACGCTCAGTGAATTCGTTGAACGGGACGAGGACTTTCACGGCAACCAGAAGTTCGAGGCGAAGTCGCTGCTCTATCAGCGCCGCTGTGTGGAAGATGGCAAGTACCGCGTGGTCTTCCTGGGCACCTTCAACGTGGGCAAGTCCACGGCCATCAATGCCTTTCTGGGCGGCGGTTACCTGCCGATGGACGTGGAGGAATGCACCTCGAAGCTGACCTTCATTCAGCGCGGCGAGCAGATGACGCTGTCCATGAATCTCAGCGAACCTGTTTCCGAGGAAGAGCAAGAGGCCCTGATTCTCGCGCTGCAGGGTGTTCCGGCAAGCATCGATATTTCCGGGGATCGCGCCCGGATCGAGATTCGCTTCGCGGGCCACCACCCCGACTGGATGCGGAAGAGCCTGGAGCCGCTGGTGACCGTGGCGGCGGATGAGTCCTTTCCCCATCTGGCCCCCCTGCGCGAAAAGATTGAAGAACTCGATCTTTCCCTGCCCTCGGAAGTGCTGGAAGAAGACATCGTCTTCGTGGATACCCCCGGCGTCCATAGTGTTTCCGAGACGCGCCAGGAAATCACCTACGGGGTCATCGAACGTAGCCACCTGGTCATCTCTTTTGTGGACAGCGGTTTTGCCGGGAATATCCACGATCTGAATTTTATCAAGCGCATCATAAAATGGCGCGGGCGACGGGTCTTTTTCGTGCTCAACAAGGCGGACAAGCTGGAGAGCAACGAAATCGATATCCGCGGGGCCCGCGGCCCGGCAAAGAGTCTGGTGCAGGCCTTCGTGCGCCACGACATCCCCGAAGACTCGGAAATCTTCTATTTCTCCGGCTACCGCGCCTTGCGGGCCCAGGAGCTTGATCAGGGGTACATCGCACTGGCTGAAGTGCTGGATGACAATAAGGTTTCCATTCCCACAAGCGTCGCCGAGCGAATCACCGACGAGGAAGAGCCGGTGGCCGAGCTGTCAAGTTATCTTATGCTCCAGAGCCGCCTGCCCCATTTGAAAGAACGCCTCGTTGATTATCTGCTCAACGAAAACAAGGCCGGAGCTGTTCTGGAGACCGCCGTTCACTTTGTGGGCGAGCGGGCGGACGCCTTCGCCGCCGGGCTCATGAACGAATTGACCCTGGCCAGGGACCCCTCCATGTTCAACGAGCTTCGGGCGAACCGCGAGCGGCTCATGAGCCGGCTGGAAGAGATACGGGCCAGCAGCGCCGACGTACTGAACCGCTACCGCATTCGCTGCAAGGGTGGCACGCTGGACGGCGAAACGCTCGAAGGCTACGAGGCCCAGTTTCGCGGCGAAATGAACGAAAAGGCCATCAAAGAAAAAGTAATAGACCCTATCCTGACCTGGCTGCGTACGGACAACAACCTGAAGCAGGCGCGCCGTCAGAAGTTTCAGCCCCTCTCCGCCCAGACGGAGCATCAGGTGGACGAATTCGTGTCCTCCATCATGGTCCGCCTCCAGACGACCATGGAAGCCGCCGAGCAGGAAGCCCGTGCTGCCATCGTGGAGAAACTCGGCGAGATCCGGGAGCTGCGGGTGCAGATGATCCAGCCGGCGGGTATCGAAGACTTTACCCTCGAAACCTCCATGACGAAGAGCTACGTGGCCTTTGGCACCGGCGGTGCGCTTGTAGGCATTGCCACCGGTGCCGCCGTGGGCACCACCATCGTACCCGTGATTGGTACGGCCATCGGCGCGGGCATCGGTGCGCTGATCGGCGCCGTGGGCGGCTTCCTTACCCGGCTGGCCTGGAGCGAGGACAAGTGGATCAAGAAGCTGGAGCCGGTCATCCGCCAGAACGTCATGGGCATGCTGCTTCAGGGCGGAAAAGACAAGCAGGGCAACCGGGCTGCCCCCGTGGCCGAGTCGGTCTCCGAATACCTGAACCGGCGCGGTACGGCCTTTTTCGATGCCGTGCAGTCCGAAGTGGACAATGCGATTGGAGCCGTCCAGCGGGAATGCGACGACCTGCTGGCCCGTGAAGAAGAAATCCGGCGGGAGCGGGAGGCCATCATCGCGCGGTTGGAGCCCAAAGTGAACCAGCTCCACGGCTTTCGCGCCGAGGCCCTGCGCCTGGTGGAGACGGTGTTTGCGACGGAAACCGTGCGGGCGTGAGATCTGAACCGCGAATGGACGCGAATGGACGCGAATTTTAGGGATTGTCTAAAACATTGATTGCGGAGCCCCTGGCGTAGCCGTTGGCCGCAATCAAGTAATTGGACCACGGAGCCACGGAGGCTCGGAGAAGAAGAAGAGCTTCAGAAGCGCCGGCCCCGCGTCACGGCACGCTTGCGTTTGATAAGGCATCTCGGCCTCCGTCCCATTTTTATTTTCTCCGCGCCTTCGTGGGCTCCGTGGTCAATGTATGCTTCCTGCGACCAATATAGACGGCCCGTTATATAATTCGCGTTAATTCGCGTCCATTCGCGGTTCAGATCCCCTTTCGCCGTCCCCCAATCGAATTTGCGTGAATTTGCGGAAATTTGCGGTTCCTTTTTTGAATATCCCCCTGTCTTTCCGCGTCCAATTTACCGGATGAACCGGGGCGGGATGATTTGCTACACTATCCGGCAGGTGTATACCCGTGGTTCTGTTTAACCAACAAGTTTCTACTTGTTACGACCCTGGCTGTAGTAAAAGGAGAATGTAATGAACAAAATGCGTGTTGTGGTGTGTGCCGGCGCGGCGATGGCGGCCCTCGGCGGGCTGGTGATGCCGTTCGCGGTGGCCCAGGAAATGGAAGCCATCAAGATCGAGCTTCCCGAAGCCTTCTTCGGCGGCACGCCCCTCGATTACTGGGGCCCGAACCTTGAAGCGGAAGACTACAAGGACCGCGCGCCTTTCATGGCCCCCAAGGGTACGGCCGTGATTTCCAAGGGCAAGGCCGTAAAGGCCAGTGGCGACCCGACCGTGGGCGAGCTGAAGCAGCTCACCGACGGCGACAAGGACTACGCCAAGACCAGCCTTATCGAGCTCCCCGAAGGCCTCCAGTGGGTGCAGATTGACCTGGAAAAGACCAGCGAAATCTACGCCGTGCTGGTGTGGCACTTCCACGAAGGCAAACGGGTGTACTTCGACCTCGTGGCCCAGGTTTCCGACGATCCCGAATTCAAGACGGGCGTGACCACGATCTACAACAACGACTTCGACAACTCCGCCGGTCTGGGTGTGGGCGAAGACAAAGAATACATCGAGAGCAACAAGGGCCGTCTCATCGACGCCAAGGGCACGAAGGGCCGTTACCTCCGCGTCTACGGCAAGGGCAGCACCGCCAGCGACTTCAACCACTTCATCGAAGTGGAAGTCTGGGGTAAGTAAGCTCACGTATTGCAGCATTAGACGCCTCCGACATCTCGTCGGGGGCGCTTTTTATTTTTCTGCTGATTTCCTCTCCGGTGTCGCTATAAGGATAATAGACTCTGGAGGCATTCATGGACATTTCCGATGTGGCCCTGTTGCGACGGTGGCAACAAAGTTCCGATAGCGAGGCATTCACCCTTCTGGTCATGCGCCACTCGGGCATGGTGTTCAACACATGCAACCGGATTCTGCGCAATCGCGCGGACGCGGAGGATGTGACCCAGGAGTGTTTCATGGAACTGGGCGCCGTTCACACCCTGGTCGGAAATTCGTTGGGGGGACTGCTCCACACGCTGGCCACGCACCGCTGCCTGGATCGGCTTAAGCGGGAGTCCCGCAGGCGCGAGAGGGAAATCCAATATGCCATGGGTCGGCCTTCGAGTTACACAGTCGGTTGGGATGACATCTACCCCCATATCGACGAGGCCATTGCGAGTTTGCCGGTAAAGTATCGTGAATCCATCATTCGACATTTTCTCAAAGGACAGACCCACGCCGAGATCGGTCGCGAACTGGGGATTGCGGATCCAACGGTTCGCTACCGCATCAACAAGGGAATCGAGCGTGTTCGCAGGGATCTTCATCGCCGTGGCATAACCGCATCCGCCAGCGTAGTGGGCACCGCCCTCGAAGAGAGCACTTCTGAGATGGTCAGTGCCAACCTGGCCGCCAACCTGGGCAAGTTGTCCCTCGCGGGTGCGGGAAATGTCCCTTCCACACCTCGCGCCGTACCGTCCCGAAAGAGTACCCTTGTCGCATCGAAAGTTTTCGGTATCATCGTCCTCGCGGCGCTCGCTGGCCTTATTGCCTGGACGCTGAAGACGGGGACTCCGCCCATCGAATCCCCCACGAGTCAGGTCACCTCCACCGCGCCTGTTGAATCGCCCGAAATGGGGAATACGGTGCCTGTGCAGGTACCGTCGGTTGCGGCTACGGTGGTCGAAGAGCCTGCCCCAGAAGAGGACCTTGCTGCTTCGAATGAACAGCCGCAGAATCCCATGCCGGAACCCGCAACCGAAGTGGCGTCCTCATTGCCACCCGTTGAATCGTCCGAGACCGAGGATTCCAGGCCCGAAAAAGATCGAGTAGCCTCAGATGAACAACCGCTGCGTCCTACGCCAGAGGCCGAAACTGAAATACCAACGCCTGTGCCACCGGTTGAATCGCCGGAGACCAGGGATTCAGTATCCACGGACGACGTGCTTGCAGTGGCTGAGCCACCGCTGGAGCCCAAACCCGCGCCCGATCAGACCGGGAAGATGCCTTCGGTAGAGTCTCCCGTAGTTGAGCGTCCCGAGCATGAAACAGCTCCAGCCACTTCCGTTGTAGATCCGGAAGAAGCCACACCGGAGTCCGAACCGTTTGCGGTAGCCAGCACGATGGAGCCTATTCAGGTAGAGCTCCCCGAAGCCTTCTTCGGCGGCACGCCCCTCGACTATTGGGGTCCGAATCTTGAAGCGGAAGATTACAAGGAGCGTCCCCCGTTCCTGGCTCCCAGCGGGACGACAATTATTTCCGCCGGTAAACCCGTTACGACCAGCAGCGAGCCCACGGTGGGCACGCTGAAGCAACTGACCGACGGAGACAAGAACTACGCCAAGACCAGCCTCATCGAACTCCCCGAAGGCCTGCAGTGGGTGCAGATTGACCTGGAAAAGACCAGCGAAATCTACGCCGTGCTCGTGTGGCATTTCCACGAAGGCAAACGGATCTATTTCGACCTCGTGGCCCAGGTATCCGACGACCCCGAGTTCAACAGGGGCGTGACGACGATCTACAACAACGACTACGACAACTCCGCCGGTCTGGGCGCGGGCGAAGACAAGGAATACATCGAGAGCAACAAGGGACGCCTCATCGACGCCAAGGGTGTCAGGGGCCGTTACCTCCGCGTCTACGGCAAAGGCAGCACCGCCAGCGACTTCAACCACTTTATTGAAGTGGAGGTCTGGGGCAAGTGACTCGCTGGTTCCAGTATGCGCCGACAAATCAGCCCGAACGTGGAATAATCCAAGATATATTGTGACAACCATTAAGGAGGCACCATGAACATCCAGGAACTCACTCGCAAACTCTGCGTCTTTGCCACCGCTGCCCTCATTTCGTGCGCGGGTGCCCGTGCCGAAGAGACCGAAGCCATCAAGATAGATCTACCCCGGGAGTTTTTCGGCGGGACGCCCATTAACTACTGGGGACCGAAGCTTGAAGAAAAAAGCATCAAACCTCGCGCGCCCTTTATGGCGCCCAAAGGCACCGCCATAATCTCGAAGGGCAAGCCGGTAAAAGCCAGCGCCGATCCGACGGTTGGTGAGTTGAAGCGCCTCACCGACGGGGACAAGGACTATGCGACAACGAGCCAGATCGAACTCCCGGAAGGGCTCCAGTGGGTGCAAATCGACTTGGAGAAGTCGAGTACCCTCTATGCCGTGCTGATCTGGCACTTTCACGAAGGGCAGCGGGTATACTTCGATCTGGTGGTTCAACTTTCCGAGGATCCTGAGTTCAAGACCGGCGTATCCACGCTGTACAACAACGATTTCGACAATTCCGCCGGCCTCGGCGTCGGGGAAGACAACGAGTATCAGGAGAGCTACCAGGGCCGCCTAATCGATGCCAAGGGTGCCAAGGGCCGCTACCTGCGTGTCTACGGCAAAGGCAGCACGGCCAGCGACTTCAACCACTTTATCGAAGTGGAGGTATGGGGAAAATGATGTCGTTGGTTCATCAGGTTTGATCGTACATTTTCACTTTTGTTGCGATCGCGCGCGTTAACCTTTTTGCGATTGTCCTGGCTCCGGAGGGGCCGCGGAACTTAGCCCAGCGTGAAGAGAGGAACGAGCGAAACGCTGGGATCTGCGGAATACCCATGTCTTAAACTCCCGAAGGGAGTGGCGGAAGACGAGCTGAGGTAAAGCGCTCTCGACACGAGAATCTATGTGTAGACTGTTGCTTTTGATGGTGTCAAGACATCAAAATCAACCGGTCTCCGATGGAATTGACAGCGTTTCCGTCACCCCCTTTGGGGGTTGAGCCATATCGCCACTCGGTTTCCCAGGGTTTCGCTCGTACCTCGCTTCACCCTGGGCTAAGTTCCGTAGCCCCTCCGGGGCAAAAACGAAAATAAAAAAGAGTCTGGGGCGGTGGTGGGCTTTTCTTGCGAGACTTCTCGAAGAAAAAGAGCAGAAGCCGCATGCGCTCTCGACTCCAATGGAAAACGTACGCTGAAACCGGATGAACCATATTCTTAACCATTGACAGCGGGATCGGACCCGCCAGTTTTTTTAGTTGCGAAAGGTTTTGAAGTACGCATGAATTCACCAATTCGAATTGCATTAATGGTCTCCACCTTGCTGCTCTCACCGGTCTTCGCCGAGGAGCAGGAGGCGCTGAAATTTGAACTGCCGAAAGCCTTTTACGGCGGCACGGTGATCTCCTATTGGAGTCCCAAGCTGGAATCGACGCTCTACCCCGAGCGGAAGCCGGTACTCGCCCCGAGGGGCACGTCCGTGGTGTCGCTGGGCAAGCCCGTGACCGCCAGCGCTGCGCCCACCATCGGCGAATTGAAGCAGATCAACGACGGCAACAAAGAATTCGGCAAGACGAGCCTGGTGGAGTTGCCGGAGGGCACCCAGTGGGTTCAGATCGACCTGGAAGCCCCCCACGCCATCCACGCGATCCTCCTCTGGCACTTTCATGAAGGCGCCCGGGTCTATTTCGACGTGATCGGCCAGATCTCCGACGACCCGGAGTTCAAGACCGGCGTGACGACGTTTTACAACAACGATTTCGACAATTCCAGTGGCCTCGGCCAGGGCGAGGACAAAGAGTACATCGACATTAGCGATGGGCGTCTCTTTGAGCTTAAGGGGAAGACCGGGCGCTACGTGCGGTTTTCGAGCCGGGGAAATACGGCGAATGATTTTAACAACTATGTCGAGATTGAGGTTTGGGGGAAGAAGGCAAATGGTGAATAGAGAATTCAGAATAACGGATGGGAAAACCATGTGGATTGCTGTGTTGCTCTTCGCCAGTCTATGGACCGCCATCCAGCCCGTCCACGGCGAAGAGCAACTTCCCGAAGAAGCCGAATTACAATTTGAGCTGCCCGAGCCATTCTTTGGGGGCACGCCTCTGGATGGATGGTTTCCGAATTTGGAGGAGTTTACCTATAAGGAACGTCCACCGTTTAAAGCGCCCGTGGGCACCGCAATTGTCTCCAGGCAAAAGCCTGTAAGCTCCAGTGCTTCGCCGCTGCGGGGAAAACTGGAACAAGTGGTTGATGGCAAGAAAGGCTACGAACCAGAAAACGTTCTGGAACTTCCCGAAGGGTTACAATGGACTCAGGTCGACCTCCAGGAAGAATTCGAGGTCTATGCCATCCTCCTTTGGCACAACTTCCGTGGAATCCATATTTATTTTGATGTCATAGGTCAGGCCTCGAACGATCCTGAGTTCAAGAAGGACGTAACCGAGTTTTACAACAACGATATCGACAACACTTCTCATCTGGGCGCGGGAAAAGACAAGGAGTACCTGGAAAGAAACTACGGACGACTTTTCGATCTGAAGGGAATCAAGGCCCGCTACATTCGCTTTTACGGCAACGGCAACACGAACACGTCCACGAACCAAGTAGTTGAAATCGAAGTATGGGGTAAGAAATCAGATAATTGACATCAGCCGCAACACACTCGGACTTAACCGAAGTCTTGCAGCGGAGACCTATGTGTTCTTTGCGTTCTTTGTGGTTCAAAAGGAATCTAACCAAAAAGAACGGAAAGAACACATAGGTTTTCATTGGCTACCGCCACATAGACTACGAAGGCACAGAGATACATTGACGAAGTTTCCCGTTTTCCATGTGGCCACCCTGGCCCTCATCCTCCTCGTCGCCGCCGTACTTCGTTTCTACGACCTCGGTTATCGCCCGATGCATGGCGACGAGGCGAATCAAGCGATGAAGACTTCCGTGCTGTTGGCGAAAGGCGAATATGCTTATGATCCCTTCGAGCACCATGGGCCAACGCTCTACTATCTGACTTTACCGATTCTGTGGATCGCCGGGGCGCACAACGCGGCGGAGATGACCGAGCCCATGATCCGCCTCGTCCCGGCTTTCTTCGGGCTGGGGCTGGTGTTGCTGTCGTGGCTGATTGTCTCCCCCATCGATCGCCGGGCGGGACTGTGGGCCGCCCTGTTGACGGCGGTCTCTCACGGGCTGGTGTATTACAGCCGCTACTACGTGCAGGAGATTTCCTTCGTCTTTTTCGCGGCGGGGTTGCTCTGGTGCGGCCACCACTACCTGAGTTCCCGCCGCATTGGCTGGGCGCTGGGAGCCGGGCTCTGTCTGGGACTCCTCCACGCCACGAAGGAAACGAGCGTACTCGTCGTTTTCGCCATGGTCGCGGCGCTGGCCTGTGTCGTCGCGTGGGAGAAATTCGTCGCGCGGCGGGCAATAGCCCTGACCCTGAACTGGAGGCACCTCGGCGCGGGATTGGGGCTCGCCCTGGCGATTTCGGTGCTCTTTTTCTCCTCGTTTTTCACGCACTGGCGCGGTCCGCTGGATTCGCTCCTGACCTACACGACCTATCTCAACCGCGCGGAAGGCCACGGAAGCAGCGCCCTGCACGATCAGCCGTGGTATTACTACATTTCGCTGCTGGCCTGGACCTACCGCGAGGCGGGCCCGAAGTGGAGCGAAGGGCTGATACTGGGTTTGGGGCTGATCGGCGTCTTGTGGGGGCTTTGGGGTCCTAATCGGACCGATCAGACGGATCGGACCGATCGGGATGGGGCAATCGTGGACTGCGGTGCGGCGTTTCCTCGTTTCCTGGCACTTTACACCCTCTTTCTCGTTGTGGGCTTCTCTCTGATTCCCTACAAGACGCCCTGGAACCTCCTCATCTTCCTCCATCCCCTCTGCCTCCTGGCGGGCTTGGGGGCGCAATGCCTGACAGGATTGCAGCGCGCAGTATGGGTTCGATTCCTGTTCGGGGTATTGATTTTGGCCGCCACGGCTCAGCTCGCGGGCCAGGCGTGGCGCGGGTCGTTCACCTACGGCGCGGATGTGCGCAATCCTTACGTCTATGCCCATACCAGTTCCGCCATTCGCCGCTTGACCGAGCGCGTGACCGATCTGGCCGCGGTCCATCCCCGAGGCGATCAGATTCACATCAACGTCTTCCGATTCGACGGCGACTACTGGCCGCTGCCGTGGTATCTGCGGCGCTATCCGAATGTGGGCTATTGGCCAAATTTTCCCGAATCCCCCGACGCCGATGTCATTTTGACCTCCCCCGAGATCGCCGGTGCCCTGCAGCCCCGGCTCAAAGATGAATATCAGGTGGAAATGAATGGCCTGCGGCCCGGCGTACTCATGCCCACCTTCATTCGAAAAGAGCTCTGGGATGCCTTCATGGCCAAGCGGAGCGGCCCCGCGGAGACGGCCCCATGACGATACTTCGTCCACATATCCTGATCGCGCTGCTGCTAATTACCGTTGTACGTGTCAACGGCGAGGAAATTTCTCCCGATACCATCGCAGCATGGTCGGCGCCCTGGCGCGGCTGGCACTACTACCCCGAACTTGTGATACCCGCGGCCCCCGAAATTCCAGGCCACGCGGGCATCGAGAAGACGGACGTCCCCACGGTATTCCAGCTTCCAGACGATCCCCGGTGGTTTATGTCCTTCATCGGATTCGACGGCCGGGGCTACCAGTCCTACATCGCCGAAAGCACCGATTTGGTTCGCTGGACTCAGCCCCGCCTCGCCATGGGCTTTGGTGAAGCGGGTAGTTTTGACCACGGCGGTGTGGTGCTGGGCGCCTACCTCTACGAGCGCTACGGCACCAATGACCGGCGCACGCTAAAGAAACACGACGGGAGATACTGGTCACTTTACGGCGCCTACCCCCGGCAGGGCGGCTACGAGCTCCGTCCCGGCTATGAAGGCGTGGCGGTGAGCGACGATGGCCTTTCCTGGCGTCGGGCGGTGGACCGGCCCATCCTTTCCATCTTTCAGGATGACGCAGGTACCTGGGAAAAGGATTGCATTTATCAGCCGTGGCTTGTGGAGTACGAAGGGCGCTTCTACAATTTTTACAACGCCGCCGAGGGCGGTGTGGAACAATCGGGTGTAGCCTTTTCAGAGAATCTCCTCGACTGGCGCCGTCACCCGAAGAACCCCGTCATCCCTGTGGGGCCGAAAGGCAGCTTCAATGAGGTCTTCTCCTCCGACCCCAAGGTCTACCGCGACGGCGATCACTGGATCATGATCTTCTTCGGTGTAGGTCAGGGCCATGCCCACATCATGGCGGCCTTTTCGCGCGATCTTCTTACGTGGACGGTGGACCCGGAGCCCCTCTACCGAGCAGGCGGTCACCCCGGTGGGCTGGACGCGGAGCATGCCCACAAGGTGTCTTTGGTGTACAACCCCAGTAACGATACGCGCTACCTCTTCTACAACGCGGTCGGCACCTCAGGCAGGGGCATAGGGCTGTTAACGAGCAAGCCTTTGGCGATGCCGTGAAGTCTGGAATCCCCACCGGAGCGGGTGCTATATTCACTCCGCGCAAGACAGCCCCGAAGTGTTTGTATCCATTCCCCGACACCCCTCCCGTGTGTCCGTGGTCCAATGCAGCAGTTTGACGGGCTGGCGCCGGCGTGCGGCGCGTGCGCGGAGAGATTGGTCATCATCAGGAGAAACCCCATGAAGAAAACGCTGTTGACCGGCTGCCTTGCCCTGAGCCTGTCGCTCACCGCAATGGCCGCCAGTGTAAAGGAAATCGAACTCCAGGGTAATTTTGACGGATCCGTAACGGCGCCCACCGGCGAAACGATGCCCGTGACGGCCCAGATCGTGGCCCTCGGCAAAGGCGAGCACGTGGCCAAAATCAGTGTGGCCGATGCCCTGGTCGAAGTAAAAGGCATGACCAAGGGCAAGGCGGAAGACGGCCTTTGTCTCTACGAACAGACGATTGACCTTGGCCCTGAAATGGGCAGCTTCAAAATCTCCGGCAAGGTTGAGAATCGGGTCTTCTCTGGCACGGCCGAAGGCTCGGATGGTGTGCACAAGTTTTCCCTCAACCGCATCGAGAAAGGCTCCCCCACGCTGGGCCTCAAAGCCCCCGAGGGCGCGATAGTGCTGCAGGACGGCACGAACATGAACGCCTGGATCCAGGAGCCCTTCTGGGACGTGCGCAATGGCGTGATGAACATGAGCGGCCACTCCATCCGCACCAAGGAAGAATTCCCGAGCATGCAGCTCCACCTGGAATTCAAGACCCCCTTCATGCCCAACGAAGCGCCCGGCAGCCAGGCCCGTGGCAACAGCGGCGTCTACGTTTTCGGGCGCTACGAAGTGCAGGTGCTGGACAGCTTCACCGATGCGCCGCGCGACAACCTGTGTGGCGGCATCTACCAGAAGGCCGTTCCATTGACCAAGGCCTGTCTCCCGCCCGAAGAATGGCAGACCTACGACATCGAGTTCCATGCGCCGAAGTTTGACGCCGCCGGCGCCAAGACGGCCGACGCGATTATCACGGTAAAGCACAATGGTATTACGATCCACGATAAAGTGGTCCTCCCCAGCCCGACCCCCGGCGGTGTGAGCGATCAGGAAGCGCCCAAAGGCGTTCTGATGCTTCAGGATCACCACGATCGCGTGGAGTATCGCAATATCTGGCTGAAGCCCATCGACTGATAGTACTGCTGCTGGCCGCGCCTGCACCCTGGGGCTGGGGCGCGGCCAGCGCCATTTTTATGCTTCCCTGGAAGAACCCTGAATGAACCCACGCACGTCGGTCCACACCAAATCGGAAACTCCTCCCCGACTCTCCATCGTGATCCCGGCCTACAACGAGGCCTCGCGCATTGAATCGACCCTGGTCCACGTGTTGCGCTATCTGGAAAGTCAGGATTACCCTTCCGAGGTCATCGTGGTGGACGACGGCAGCACCGATGCGACCTTCGGGGTTGTGCGCAATATGCGAACGCCCAACCGCACGCCGATCCGCGTTCACCAGCTTAAGGTCAACCAGGGAAAAGGGGCGGCGGTCAAGGCGGGCATGAACACGCTCGCGACGGGCGCCTTCCGCCTCTTTTACGACGCCGACGCGTCCACCCCCATCGAAGAAGTGGACCGGATCTGGGCGGAATTTGAGGGGGGCGCGGACATCGTCATCGGCTCCCGATCCCTGCCGGAATCGCGCGTGGAGGTTCATCAGGCGCCTTACCGGGAATTCATGGGGCGAACCTACAACCGCATCTTGAAGGCCCTGCGCCTTTCGGGATTTATCGACACCCAGTGCGGTTTCAAGGCCTTTACCGCCGCGGCGACCGAGTGCGTCTTTTCACGGCAGACCGTGGACCGATTCAGCTTCGACGTGGAGCTCCTTTTCGTAGCCGAAAAGCACGGCCTGGTCATCCGGGAGATTCCCGTACGCTGGATCAACAGCCGCGCATCGCGGGTGAATCCCGTGCGCGATTCGGCGCGCATGTTCTGGGACCTCCTCCTGATACACTACAGGAACTGGCAAGGGCGCTATCGCTGAGAGGAACGGGACCATGGACCACCCCATCACCATCAAGCTTTCCGAACAAGTGATTCACGTACCCCGGGGCATGACCCTGTTCGACCTGCGGGAGGAGCACAAACCGGGGGCCGACGTACTCATCCTGAACGGTGCACCCGCAGCCGAGAACGTAGTCCTTACGGAAGGCGACGCGGTCGTGCTCATACGACGTGGCGAAATCCCCGCGAAGCACGAGCTCGAAGCCTTGATGGCCTCGCGCCACACGCCGGGCGTGCACGAGAAACTGAAGGTGGCCACCGTGGGCATTGCCGGTGCCGGCGGTCTGGGCTCCGCCGTGGCGGTCGCTCTCGCGCGGAGCGGTGTTGGCACCCTCATTCTCGCGGACTTCGATGTGGTGGAACCGAGCAATCTGAATCGGCAACAGTTCTTCGTGGATCAGATTGGACAGCCCAAAGTTGAGGCTTTGACGGCGAATCTCCGGCGTATCAATCCCTACGTGAACGTGGAACCCCATCTCATCAAGGTAACCCCCGAGAATATCGCCGAACTTTTCGGACGCGTGGACGTCATGGTGGAAGCCTTCGACCGTGCGGACCAGAAGGCCATGCTGGCGGAATCCTACGGCATGCTTTACCCCGAAAAGCCCATCGTGCTGGCCACGGGCCTGGCAGGCCATATGCCGAGCAACACGATCCGCACCCAGAAAATGGGCCGCGTCATGGTCATCGTCGGCGATCTGGTTACGGCCGCTCAGCCGGGCACGGGCCTGATGGCGCCGCGCGTCGGTGTGGCGGCTCACCACCAGGCCAATGCGGTGCTGCGGCTGCTACTTGGAGAAGATCCGGAGTGTTGATCGACTCGCATCAATGCTACAATGCGCCCGTCGGGGTCACTCGTGAGTAACGTCCTTTTCATTGATCGGTCGTGCACAACGCACAGGGAGAAGAAGCATGATGCGTTTGATTGATGGTGCCCTTATTGTTGTCGTCTCGCTCCTCGCCCTCGGCAGTCCCGCCGACGAGCCCACCTTTGCCGAACGCCTGGGCTACCCGGCGGGTTCCCGGGTACTGATCATCAACAGTGACGACGTAGGCATGTGCCTGGCCTCCACACAGGGCTCGATTGAAGGGATCGAAGCGGGAATCGTGACCTCGGTTACCGCCATGATGCCCTGCCCCTGGGTACCCATGTTCGCCAACTACGTGAAGAAGAATCCCGAGGTCTGCGTGGGCGTCCACCTGACTTTCTGCTCGGAATGGGACGACTACCGCTTCATGCCCGTGGCCGGCAAACGCGCCGTGCCGGGCCTGGTGGATGAGATGGGCTGCTTCTGGGACAACAATAAGCTCCTGCTCCAGCATGCTACTCCCGACGAGATTGAAATCGAGATTCGCGCCCAGATTGACCGCGCGGAAACGATGGGCCTCAAGGTATCCCACATGGATTCCCACATGTGGTCCATGTTCGCCAAGCCGGAATTTCTGGATCGCTATGTGAAGGTCGCCATCGATAAGAAGATTCCCATTCGTATCGTGGGCGGTCCCGTCCGGGGCTACACCTACGCTGCGGAGCCGGAGTTCGTGGAGAAGTGCGCACCGCACATTGAGAAGCTGTGGGAAGCGGGCCTTCCCGTGCTGGACGATATGCACGCCGCCAGCTACGGCTGGGATACGACGGATAAGACGGACCTCTTTATCGACGCCATCCGAAACCTCAAGCCCGGCGTCACGGAGTTCGTCGTGCACCTGACCAAGCCAGACGACACGACCGATAAGATTACCGGCGGTCGCACCCACCTCTACGGCGACTACAAGGCCCTGACGAATCCAAAGATCCTGGAAGCCATCAAAGAAGAGGGCGTGATATTGGTCTCCTGGACGGAGCTGATGGAAAAGCGCCAGCAGGTCAAGTAGGGACAGCCTCGCGCTACGATTTCGATTTACGAAAAGAACGGTATGTCAATCGAGTTATCTAACACGTGTGAAGTGTGCTTCAGCCGGTGAGGCTGTCCCTACTCCCCACTCAACACATCCAGAATAGACGGCAGTACGGGAAAGGTGCCCAGCTGCACAAAGGCCACGTGGCCATCCATGTACAACACGTTGGTCCCCTTGAAATCGTCATCGGATTTTCGATGTTTCCACGTGGCGATTTCAATGAGCACGGGAATAGAAGATTGCGCGCTGGACGAAGCGCCGGCGTTGTTGATGTCGGTGATCATAAAGCGCTCAACCCCTTCGCGGAGCGGTTGAAGGGCAGGTTCCCCCGGCCCAGTGGGGACGGTCCCTTCGCCGGGCATCCGGTGCTCGGCGCGGGCACGCATTAGCGCCTCGAACTCGGCCTCGTCCTTTGTGGAATATCCGAGGTAGGCGAAGCTCTCCCCCACGATTTCCTCGGCTTTTTCAAAGTCGGGCCGGGGACTACTCCAGGCTTCTGCAAGCGCCTTCTTCAGACGATTTCGGTCCGGGTGCTGTTCCGAGACCATGAATTGCGGGTCCGTGACGAGTTTTCCATACCACGGTGCCAGATCGGGTACCCAGGCACCGTCGGCATCGGCCAATTGCGGCCAATCCTCACCCCTCGACTCGTTGGCGTACATCTTGAAGATCAAACCGAATTGTTTCATGTTTCCCTGGGTAGAGGAGCGTCGTGCGGCTTCCCGGGATTTGCTCAGCGCGTAAAGGACCGGCAGGGAAAGCAGGACAATCGTCGCGGCGACCGCCGTCGGCCGCACATAAGAGCGACGGGGAATCTTTACGCTCGCAACCGTTCGCTCGGCAAGCCCCGACGGCGCCTCCTCCACCGAGAGTACATTGAGTCGTGAGAGTAGCTTCAGTTCATTATCAAGCGCTGCCTGGCAGGTCGTACAGCCGCTCAGATGAAGTCGAGAGGTCTCCATGTCTCTGTCGGAAAGTGACCTCAACGCATAGGCGCGAAGATTCACCCGGACCTGTTCGCAGTCTACATGCTTTGCCATTAGTCCAAGGCCTCCATGGCCGCCATGAGCCGGTTGACCGCCTTGTTCATGCGGGATTTCACCGTGCCCACGGGAATCCAGAGGGCTTTGGCGATCTCCGCATAGGACAGTCCTTCCTGATGGGCCATGAGAAAGACGGCCCGATGCTTCACGCTAAGATCGGCCAAGGCGCGTTCCATGATGATGGAGCGTTCCCGAGCCAGGGCTGCTTCGTCGGGGCGCTGCGAAGTCGCGGCCCACTGATCGACGGGGTCCGGCCAGTCTTCGTCGTGGCGCAGCGATGTGACCGGGACTTCCGGGCGCCGTTTTCGGTAGCGCAGCCGATCCTTGCAGAGGTTCGTGGCGATGCGATAAAGCCAGGGGCGAAAGGGGGCATGTCCCCAGAACCGATGCCCGTGGAGGTGGACGCGCAAAAAAGTCTCTTGAAACACATCTTCGGCCTCGGCTCTGTCTCCGAGCATTTTGCTGGCATAATTGAACAGGGGCTCCTCGTAGCGCCTTACGAGGACGGCGAATGCATCCCCGTCGCCCATTTTTACGCGGGCCATAAGCGCTTCATCCGAGAGGTCCGCCGCGCCTGCCGCTCTATACGTTGATAACTCGTCCATGGTTCACCCCGGCCTGGGGCCATGGTAGCTCACGCATGACCGGCGATTGCAAGGCGGCGCACGACGGTCGTCCTCTTACGGTAACTATGTACTCCAGCTTGACAGAGGTGTTATCATACAGGGGGGTGGCGTTGGGGGGGCGTTGACGATGGCGTTTTCGCCTGGAGACCAGGATTCGTGCATGACTGATTTTATCAATACCGGAGCGACGACCAAACGAAGCGCAAGCGGCCCGGGCTTCGATCTCCGCCCCTCTGAAGACTACATGTCACTGCTACTTTCCTGTACATTACCCCCGCGAAATATAGAGATACTGGTGGGTCGCATTCGAAACGAATTGGGCGACCTCGGCATCAATACGGAAGAGCGGCTTGCCGAGGCCCTGGCGCGCTTTCACAAGGCGGTTCCCCAGGGGCCTCATCTGGAAAACGTGGTTCTCCTGGAAGGCTCCCCACCCACGCCGCCGATCGATGAGTCCATCCGATGGAACGGCAATTTCCTGGAAAAGGGCTTCGTGATCGACCCCGCGACCGGCAAGGCGGACTATCGCCGGAAAATCGCGGATGTTTCGGTCATACAGGGCCAGTTGCTGGCGGAGATCATTCCCGGACAACCCGGTAAGAACGGTCACGACGTTTTCGGGCGCGTGGTCCCCCCCCGCGACCCGCGCCCGGCCAAAATACACGAGGGAAAGAACGTACGCTACAATCCCGGACAGCGCGCATACACTTCTGAAGTAAGCGGTCGTATTCGGTTCGTTGCCGAAGTGCTCTCCGTGGACGACGTCTACAAAATCGAAGGCAACGTGGGTCTTCGAACCGGGAATATCAAGCATCCGGGAGCCCTTATCGTCACCCGCGACATCCAGAGCCAGTCCGAGGTGGTCGCGTCCGGCGATATCGACGTAGGCGAAAACATCGAAGACGCAATCGTGGAGTCGGGCGGCAACCTGACCGTCCAGGGCGGCATATCTTTTAAAGAACGCGGCTCCATCAAGGTGGCGGGAAATCTCCACGCCCGTTTCATCCGGAACGCGGTCATCGAGGCCGGTGGCGATATCTACGTGGACCGGGAGTTGAACCAGTGCCAGATTCGCACACGGGGCGCGGTGGTCGTTTCTCAGGGGCGGATCGTGGGCGGATCCATCGTCGCGCTCAAGGGCATTGAGACCGGCGATCTCGGTAGCGACGCCTGCATTCCCTCGGAACTTACCGTAGGTAAAGACTACACGATGGAATCCGTGATTACGGAGAAACGGGCTATCGTCGAATCCTCGAAGACCATTGTCATGAAATTGCGCGATGCCGTCGCGCCACTCCGGACCAAGCGCGACTCCCTTTCGCCGCCGCTGAAGCAGAAGCTTGCCCAGTTGCTGGAAGAGCTGCAGAAGCGCGAGACCCTCTTTGCCGCGCAGGAGCGGGAGTTGGAGGGCCTGTTTCGTTCCATCCATGCCTCGGCAAACAACCACATCTTTGTACACGGTCGTATCTATCCCGACAATCTCGTTCAGGTGGGGGCCCAGGTCAAGAAGATACGGGAGGGCGTTCCCGGTCCCTTGAAGGTGGCCCTGCGGGAAGGGAAGCTGGTTTTCTTGAAGTTGAAAGCGGGCGAGACGCTGAATAATCCGCTCTGACCCCGCGCGATGATTCCAGGCCCGACGGGCCCGAGGTATTCCAGATGAACAGCTTCCTTGATGCGGCCCGCTCGGTCCTGGACACCATCGAGCGGACCCAGGGCGAAGAGATTCGCCGCGCCGGGATACTCGTGGGCGAGTCTCTGCTCGCCGGCGGCGTCTGGCATCTCTTTGGAACGGGACACTCTCATCTCATCAGCGAAGAGGTCTACTACCGCGCCGGTGGTCTTGCACCGGTAAACGCGATGCTCTTTCCGGCCCTGATGCAGCATGAAGGCCCGGCCACCAGTACAAAGCTGGAAAGACTGCCCGGCCTGGCCCGTCTCCTGTTCGAGAAAGAGGACATCCGCCCCGGTGAGGTGCTCACGATCATATCCAATAGCGGCAAGAATGCCGTGCCGGTCGAACTGGCCCTGATGGCAAGAGAACGTGGCATCGCGACCATCGCCCTGACCTCCCTCGCCCAATCCGCCGCCGCCACGACCGGTACGGGACAGACGAAGAAGCTTTTCGAGGTCTGCGATGTGGTCATCGACAACTGCGGCTGTACCGGCGATGCCGCGATTCCCGTGGGCAATACCGGTGTGGCCACCGGGCCCACCTCCACCCTGGCGAATGTGGTCATTGTTCAACAGATCGTCCTGGAGATTTGCCAGGTATTCCTGGCTGCGGGTCAGGAACCGCCCCTGTTCAAGAGCGCCAACCTTCCCGGTGGCGACGCCTGGAACGCCGCACTGATCAAGAAATACGGGGCGCGAGTAAATCTCCGATGACCGGGGACACGGAGGAACGAAGCCGCTCGGTCAAGGACTTCGCCAGCAACATCGGCTTTGACGCCTGCGGCATCGCCGAGGCGGGCCCGATTGACCCCGAAGATCGATTGGGCCAATGGCTCGCTGCGGGATTTCATGCGGATATGGACTGGATGGCCGCGACAAAGGCAATTCGCCAGGATCCCCGCGTCAAAATCCCAGGGGCACGCTCTGTGGTCGTCGTTGCGCGAAACTACTTCTACCCCGACCCCGAACCTGATCCGGGCACGGGCAAAGTGGCACGCTACGCCCGAGGGCGCGACTACCACAAAGTCCTGAAAAAGCCCCTCATCAAGCTCGCCCGATTCCTCGATGATTTTGGCGTGAGTGCTCCCAGCTACGCCGCCGTGGACAGCGGGCCGGTCATGGAGCGCGCCTGGGCCGAACGCGCTGGCCTGGGTTGGATCGGGAAAAACAGCCTCGTGCTACGCCGCGACATCGGCTCCTGGTTCTTCGTCGGAACCGTGATCACGGAAGTGGCGCTGGCGCCGGACAGGCCCGTCGCGAATCACTGCGGTACCTGCCGCGCCTGTCTCGACGCCTGCCCCACCGATGCCTTTGTTCGCGAGGGCGTTCTGGACGCCCGCAAGTGCATCTCCTATCAGACGATCGAAAACCGAGGCGATATTCCAGACGTCGTGCAGGCCAACATGAAGGGCTGGGTCTTCGGCTGCGACATCTGCCAGGAGGTCTGCCCCTGGAACCGTTTCCAGCAATCCAGTTCCGAGCCGGATTTCGCGCCGAGAGCGGGCCAGGCCTTTCCAAAACTCGAGGAACTGGCTGGGTCGAATGAGGAGACCTTCAACGAACGCTTCGCGGGGACACCCATCCGGAGAACGAAGCACGCCGGGATGGTGAGGAACGCGGAAGTGCTGCTCGGAATTCGTGAACGAAAGTGAGTCGACGACTTGACTTACACTGGACTCATGGAAAGAAACCTCGAACCATATTCCGATTCCATTTGGGAAGTCAGCTTAGATCGTCGGTTCTGCGAACGAAGGAGCATACGGTATGTACTTCAGCGGTGGGTTACCGATAAGGGTTTGCCTCATCAATGAGAGAAGAAAGAACATCACGCAAGTCTCCCTAATCACGCTGGGGACAGCAGCAGCCACATTGCACGGATGCAATGTGAAACCCGCGAATTCGCCGCAGTGGAATGACGTCTGCAATTTCGTAAACAGCGCATTGCTGGAACTGGAGCAAGACACCGTCCCACCACTTTCGCCCAATTCGAACCGGGATGAAAACGAAGCAATTCTTCGACTCACGGGACAGGATTTCAAAGGATTCACCGGCATTGAAGCAATTGACTATGAGTTCGGGTTCTACATGATGTATCTGAAGCTGGAATCTCGGGCTCTGTATTACTGTTGTGTTGAGAAACTGGACGAGCGCGGTTTCGCCCTTGTCAGTTTGGAGCCTCGAACGGAACGCGTCGAGAAGTACAGGGAGCGGGGAGCGCCATGGAAGGTCGACTGCGGGAATGCGCCCTGAAATAGACTCCAGGAATGGCGACTTTGGACGTCCTCAATGGAATTCTTCGGTTGTGCGACAAGACGTTCTGTGTTATTCTTTGTGTAAAAGGAGGTGTAAACCATGGCTACGAATCTTGCGATTGACGACGCGCTCCTCACTGAGGCACTTAAGGAAGGCGGCCTGAAAACGAAAAAAGACACCGTCAACGAGGCGCTGCGCGAGTATATCCAGAAACGAAAACAAAAAAAGATTCTTGCGCTGTTTGGAACGATCGACTTCGATCCATCCTATGATCACAAGAAGGGGAGAAACCGCCGTTGATTGTTCTCGTGGACACTACGGTATGGTCTCTCGCGCTTCGCCGGACCCACGCGCCGGATCGCAATCGCGGCGTGATAAGGGAGCTTTCCGAACTCGTTGAGGAAGGCCGAGCGTCACTAATCGGACCGATTCGACAGGAAATTCTTTCCGGTCTGCCAGATTCAAAGAGTTTCGAAAGGGTCCGTGAACACCTTGCCGATTTCGACGACTTGGAGATTGTTGCTCGTGATTACGAGGCGGCGGCAATAGCTTATAGTATTTGCAGAAGAAAGGGTGTCCAAGGGTCACATATAGACTTCTTGATTTGTGCAGTCGCCAGCCGATGTGTTTTGCCGATATTCACAACAGACAAAGACTTCATAAACTATGCTCGGTTCCTGGATATCCAGTTGTATCAACCCCGAGAAGGCGGAGCGTCAAAATTCGAACACCGGAACTGACCCATCAAGATTGCTACTTCGGTGGATAGAATGGTAAGGACACAGAACAACGCCGCCAACTGCACCCTACTCCCCATCCCCCTGTGGCCACTCGGGCACCCGGGACATGGCGCTGGTGAGGATGTCGATGATGAGTTGGGACCGCGTGGTCTTTTCGGCGCGGGCCGCCAGCCGTATGGCCTCCAGGAGGTCGTTGGGCAGGGTCAGCGTGATCTTTGTGCTCTGGAATAAGTCCTGAAAGGGCAACAGGTTATCAGGGACCTTGGGGGAATTGTCGGAAAAGAGGTCGCCTTGGCTCGGGGGGAGCACGGTGAGGTGCTCAAATCGCTCCTCGGGGTAGGCGGCCTGAAGAATTTCCCAGTTCGTGTGTCCTTCGTTAATCAATGCCACGATATGACCTCTTCCGCCCATTTTTCTCAAGTGCCTCGCTATGCCCGTGGTGGTAACGGCAAAACCGGACTGGTGGACAAAGTCCACCGCCGCCTCGCCATCGAGTCCGAGGCGCACCGCCTCGACGATGCGTTCGTGCTTCTTCTGTGCCTGGGTTACCATGGATCGTATCCTGGTTTCCGGTTTTGTCGCCCCTGGGGGGCGGAATTCCTTACGGCGCGGTCAGTATAGTAAATTATTGACTAAAGTACAAGAATTTTCCTTTCCTCGTGGTATTGCTCGTCTGGACCCGGTACGCCCAACCAGCTTCTGACCCCACCTATCACCCTGTTGTAAAAGGCTTTGGCGCGATTTGCAGTCGCACCGTTATATTTTGACAGGCTTTCCAGTCCAGTGCTATGATCGCACTATCCTTGGAATTAGAGCAATGGAGGTTATGTTATGAATATTACTGTGACGGGCAGACACATGGAAATGACCGATGCCCTTAAGGCCTATATACAGAATGGTCTTGAAAAGGTTGAGGCACACTTTGACAACGCCTTTGAGGCGGATGTCGTACTGGACGTGGAGAAGCATCGGCATATCGCCGAAGTGAACCTGCGGACCAATGGCGTTCGGATTCATAGCAAGGAAGCTTCCAGCGACATGTACGCGTCCGTCGATGCGGCCATGGTGAAGCTGGAGCGACAGATTCGCAAGTTTAAGGACCGGATTAACCGGCACCAGCCCCGCACCGCGCGGGAAGCGCGCGACTATCACCATGCGATTCTTACACCGGAGCTTCCGGAAGAGAATACGAATGCGGACGCCAGCTACGACTCCCATCGGGTGGTTCATCGGGAGAAGCTCTCGATGAAGCCCATGAGCGTGGACGAGGCGATGATGCAGCTTGAGTTGGTCCAGGATCAGCCCTTTCTGGTGTTTTCGAATGCCGATACGTCTGAAGTAAATGTGCTTTACGCCCGTGAGGACGGCACTTTCGGACTGATCGAGCCGAAGTTCTGAGATGCGGTAGCGGGCTATCGCCGAGGCGGTAGCCCGCATTTCTTCCCCCCCGACCCGGCCAGCCTACCCCACGAGGGCGCCTATGGATACGCAGGACCTCCCAGTCAACCGGAAGCGCAGTATTCCGGTGGCCCGCATACTGGACAAAATGGCGGACGATCTGGATATTGAGGTCATTGCGGGGTTTCAAGGTATCGGGCGACCGGTGTTTACCTCGGATATCAACCGTCCGGGGCTGGCCCTCAGCGGCTATCTCGAATACTTTGCCAACGACCGCGTCCAGTTGCTGGGGAATACGGAAATTCACTACATGGAGAAGCTCCCTCCCGCCCTGCTCGAACGGCGGTTGACGGCCATGTTCTCCTTTGAAATTCCCATTTTTGTACTATCCAGAAATCTCTCGCCGCAGAATGTATTCCTGGATCTGTGCAATCACCGGGGGGTTCCGGTGCTGCGCACCTCCAAATCCACGGATGAAGTCATCAGCCGGATCATTCTTTTTCTGGCGGAAGAGTTTTCGCCCGAAACGGTGGTTCACGGCACGGCGGTGGATTGTTACGGCGTCGGTTGCCTGATCGTGGGCTCACCCGGGGTGGGCAAGAGCGAGACGGCGCTGGAACTGGTGGAGCGGGGACATCGACTGATCGCGGACGACGTGGTGGCGCTGAAGCGGCTTCGGGAAGACAATCTTTACGCCGAAACGAACCCCGTTATCGAACATCATATGGAGATTCGGGGCGTCGGCATTATCGACGTGAAGGCCATTTTCGGTGTGGGTTGTGTGCGCAATACCAAGCGAATCGGCCTGATTGTGGAGCTGGAGGAGTGGAATCAGAACGCTTTCTACGACCGTACGGGGTTGACGGAAGAGCATGTGGATATACTGGGCGTCCGGATCCCGCACCTTCGTATTCCGGTTCGTCCCGGGCGGAATATCGCCATTATCATTGAGGTGGCGGCCCTGAACCATCGCCTCAAAGAGCTGGGGATGAACCCAGCGGAACAGTTTAACAATCGAATTCTGGGAATTATCAACGACCGCAGTAATTGACCGTGGCCTTGTGACGCCATTCCCCAACCGCTCCTTTCCCATGGCGGTACCGACGGAAGTGGCATCGGGCCGGCACAAAGGCACTCCCCCGCGATGAAAAGCATAAACTTGATACTGGGCTGCCATTCCCACCAGCCCGTGGGCAATTTCGACTTTGTGTTCCAGGAGGCCTACGAAAAATCCTATGTCCCCTTTATCGATGTGCTGGAACGCTTCCCCGCTGTTCGCGTAACGCTCCACTACACCGGCCCCCTGTGGGACTGGTTTGTGGAACATCACCCGGAGTACGTAAAGCGACTTCGGGTGCTCGTGGAGGCCGGCCAGGTGGAAATCATGGGCGGCGGCTATTACGAGCCCATGCTATGCGCCATTCCCGAGCGGGACGCCATGGGCCAGATCAAGCGAATGGGGGCTTTCTGCAAAGAGCATTTCGGCTCCGAGCCCAAGGGCATGTGGCTGGCCGAGCGGGTCTGGGAACCCCACATGGCGAAGATCCTGGCCCAGTCCGGGGTTACTTATGCGGCTCTGGACGACTCCCACTTCCTCTGTTCCGGCCTCGGGCCGGAAGATCTCTACGGCTGCTACATGACCGAGGAGGAAGGCGAGGCAATCCGGGTGTTTCCGATTCTGGAGAAGCTGCGCTATCTCGTACCCTTCCATCGGGTCGAGGAGACGATTTCCTACCTGCGCGACCTTGCGACCGAAGACGGTCAGCGCTGTGCGGTGCTCCACGACGACGGCGAGAAATTTGGCGTCTGGCCCGGAACCTACCACAGCGTCTATGAAGAGGGCTGGCTGGAGGCTTTTTTCACCGCGCTTACGGACAACCGCGACTGGCTGCGCAGTGTGACCTATTCGGAATATCTGGAGCAGCACCGCCCCATAGGTCGCACTTATCTTACGTGCGCGTCCTATCAGGAAATGATGGCGTGGGCGCTGCCGCCCCGCCGCCAGCGCGAGCTGAAGGAGGTGCGCGAGACGCTGGCGCAGCAGCCGGCGATTAGCGATAAGTGCGCCCCCTTCCTGCGCGGCGGTTTCTGGCGGAACTTCCTCACGAAATATGCCGAGGCCAACAACATGCAGAAGCGCATGCTCCGCGTGAGCAAGCGCCTGAACGATTTTCGCGCGCGATTCGGCGAATCACCGCTGCTGGAGCAGGCGGAACGCTATCTCCACCAGGGACAATGCAATTGCGCCTACTGGCATGGGCAATTTGGCGGTCTCTATCTGAATCACCTTCGCACGGCGATCTACGAGCACCTGATCCGGGCGGAGAATGTGCTTGACCAGATCGAACAGCGGGACAACAGTGTTCGATCGGTGGCGCTGGATTTTGACGGCGACGGCCAACTGGAGCACGTGCTCGAAAATGGCGAGATAGCGGTCTTTGTCAATCCGAACGACGGCGGAACCATTTTTGAGCTGGACTACAAGCCGGGCGCCTTCAACGTGCTCAATACCCTCACGCGCCGGGAGGAGCCCTACCACGTCGAACTCGCCAGCGAAGCCGAAGAGGAGTCGGAAGCGGAGGATGAAGGGCAGGTCCGGAGTATTCATGATCACTTCCAGTCGAAAGAGCGAGGGCTCAATTCCCTCCTCTTTTACGACAGCTACCGTCGGGCGAGTCTGCGCGACCACTTCTATGCGGTTGATTTGGACGTGGAAACCCTCTATCGCAATGAAGCGGGCGAACGATCCGACTTTCCATTGAAGACGTATCACTGCGAGGCGCGGGGCAATGCGCTGGCCCTCAGCGCCGATGGCGTCGTGTATGAAGGTGGTGAACACCCGGTGCGAGTTCAGAAGCAGATTCTGCTGGATTCCGGTGCATCCGAGCTGAAAATTCGCTATGATATCACCAACCTCGGAGAGGCGGCTTTCGAATCGCTCTTCGGCGTCGAATTCTCAATCAATTTCTTGACCGGCAGCGCGAGCGACCGGTATTACCATTCCGCGGAGCGTGCGCTTGACCGGCCCATGCTCGGGGTGCGCGGTGTGGAAAGCGGATTGAAGGCCTTCGCCCTCCGGGACGAGTGGCAACAGTTGGAGGCTGGTTTTTCCCTTGCCGAGGCCGGCTCCTTCTACTTTTTCCCCCTGGAAACGGTGAGCCAGTCCGAGTGCGGGCAGGAGCGCGTTCATCAGGGCAGTGTGGTGCTTACTTCCTGGGCGCTTCGGCTGGAGCCGGGTGCGACGGTACACCGCGAGTTCGTTTTTTACGTAAATCGAATGGATTCCATCGAGTAGGTGGCTTCCGCCGTGGCGGCGGAGGCCTGGGCAGCGATAGATATAGAGATTGGTGCAGTAACTATGCAGGACATTTCCGAAGAGCTTACCGTGGTCAACAAGCTGGGCATTCATGCGCGCCCGGCGGCGGCTCTGGTGCAATGCGTACTGGTTTTCCAGTCCGACGTCTTCATTTCCTTCAATGGCAGCCGGGTGAACGCCAAGAGTATCATGGGTCTCTTGACCCTGGCGGCGACCCAGGGCAGCCGGCTCACGATTACATGCAAAGGCAACGACGCTGAAGCGACGATGGATGCCATTCGCGCGCTTTTTGCTTCGGGGTTTGGAGAAAACTAAGTGGAGTCTGTTCTCCGCGGCATAGGCGTGTCTCCGGGCATCGCGATAGGATCCGCGATCCTGTTTGGCCAGGATCGCTTCGAAGTTCCCAAGTACGAGGTCGAGGACCCGGCGGCGGAACTGAAGCGATTCGAGTTGGCCGTATCGAAGACCCGCGCCTATCTGCAGAACCTTCACCGGAAGACCATTCAGGATCTTGGCGAGGGGCATGCGGACATTTTCAAGGCCCACCTGCTGGTGCTCGAAGATGTTGCGATTCTCGACGAGGTCAAGAACCGCATCGTGGAGGAAAAAGTTAATGCGGAATCCATCCTGGATGAGTTGAGTCGCCACTATGCGGCCATCCTCTCGGCGGTGGATGATGCCCGTTTCCAGGCGCGGACCGCCGATCTGCTGGACGTAATGGACCGCCTGCTGCGCAACCTGCTGGACGAAGAACGGCCACACCTCCACGAACTTCCCGCCCCCGGCGTATTGCTGGCGCACGATATACCGCCATCGGATACGGCCACCATGGACCGGGCCAAAGTGCTGGGCATGGCCCTGGACTCCGGAAGCGCCACCTCCCACACCGCGATTCTCGCCCGTGCCCTGGAGATCCCCGCCGTCATGGGCCTTCGGCACGCCTCGCTTCTGGTATCGCAGAGCACCCCGGTCATCGTCGACGGGAACGAGGGCGTTTTCGTGGCCAATCCGTCCGCGGAGACCCTCGCCCACTACGAGGAAGAGCGGCGCAAGCAGACGGAGATGCGCGAGGCGCTCCGGAGTGTGCTCCATCTGGGTCCCTCCGTGACCCGGGACGGTGTTTCCATACCGACGCTGGCCAATATCGAGCTTCCCTTCGAGTTGGTTCCCGAGTTGCGTTCCAGTGCCGAGGGCATCGGGCTGTTTCGGACGGAATACCTCTTCCTCAACCGGAACACGCTGCCGAGCGAGGAGGAACAGTACCAGGCTTATCGCAAAGCGGCTGAGACGATGCATCCCGCGCAGGTTACCCTGCGAACGATGGACATCGGGGGAGACAAACTGGTCTCCCACCTCCAGATTTCGAAAGAAGACAACCCCCAACTTGGCTGGCGCGCCGTTCGCTTCTGCCTGGAGCGACTCGATGTGTTTCGCCCCCAGTTGCGCGCCATGTTGCGCGCCTCGGCGCTGGGCAATATTCAAGTCATGTTTCCGATGATCAGCGGTCTCGAAGAATTGCGCCGCGTGAAGCAGGTGGTGGAGGATGTCGCCCTGGAGCTGGAAGCGGAAGGAATCGAGTACGACCGGGATATCAAGATTGGATCCATGATCGAGGTGCCCTCCGCCGTAACACTCACGGATGTCCTCTCGCAGGAATGTGATTTCTTCAGTATCGGCACCAATGACCTCATCCAGTATTCTCTGGCGGTGGACCGCGTCAATGAAAAGATCGCCCACCTCTACGAGCCGGCCCATCCCGCGGTACTCCGGATGATCAAGTGGACCTGCAACGCCGCGACCCGCTCGGGTATCCCCTGCTCTATCTGCGGCGAGATGGCGGGCGATCCTCTGTACACCGAAGTGCTGATCGGTCTCGGGGTAACCTCGCTGAGCATGTCCTCGGTTTCTCTGCCTCAGGTGCGCGCCGAAATCGCCGAAATCAACTACAAGGAGGCCAAGTCCCTCGCGGTGGAAATCATGAAGATGGGGACGGCGGACGAGATCAAGGCCCTGCTCAAGGAGCGTTACCTGCGCCGACAGTCCATGGCGCAGTACTTGGCCTCGGTCCGGGCACGGAATGCCGCTCGGACCGTGCAGGAATAACGGTCCCTCGATGAAAAAAGACATTATCATTCTGGGCTCCACAGGCTCGATCGGCAAGAGTGCCCTCGAAGTGGTCCGCCGATATCCCGAGCACTTCAACGTGGTTGGACTTGGCGCTCACCGCAATGTGGACCTGCTCGCCGCGCAGATTCGCGAATTTACTCCCCGCTACGCCGCCATGTCCGATTCCTGTGCCGGAGGCGTGCTTGCGGAAATGGATCTCGGTCCCATCGTGCTGGACGGCCCCGCTCCGCTTACCCGGCTTGCCGCCCTTCCCGTGGATACCGTCCTCTGCGCCATGGTGGGCGCGGCCGGACTGGATCCGCTGCTGGCCGCCATAGACGCCGGAAACCGGGTGGCGGTCGCCAACAAAGAGCCCTTCGTGATGGCGGGCAAGCTGATCATGGAGCGCGCCGCGGCCCGGGGCGTGGAAGTGCTTCCGGTGGACAGCGAGCACAGTGCGATTTTTCAGTGCTCCATGGGCCATGCCCATGGCGATATACTTACGGTTCACTTGACGGCGTCGGGCGGGCCCTTCTATGGTCGCCCCCGGGAAAGTCTCGCCCAGGTCCGCCCGGAAGAAGCGACCCGTCACCCCACCTGGGATATGGGCGCGAAGATTAGTGTGGATTCGGCGACCTTGATGAACAAGGGGCTGGAGATCGTGGAGGCGATGTGGCTTTTTGATTTGCGCCCCGATCAGATCGACGTGGTGATTCACCCCCAGAGCATTATTCACAGTCTGGTGGAGTTTACGGACGGTAATATCCTCGCCCATATGGGGGTTACGGATATGAAATTCCCCATCCTGTTCGCACTTACCTACCCGGAACGGGTAGAATTACCCATGGAACGGCTCAATCTGGCCGGGTTGAAGGCCCTTACCTTTGACACGCCCGATTTCAGCGCGTTTCCTTGCCTCGCGTATGCGCGCCAGGCGGCGGCAGTTGGTGGCACGGCGCCCGCAGTGTTGAATGCCGCCAACGAGATAGCGGTGGAGGCTTTTTGCAACCATCGCTTGCCCTTTCTCGGGATAAGCGACGTGGTCGGTCGTGTTTGTGACGGGATAACTCCCGCTCAGGATTACAGTCTTGAGTCGATCATGGCTGCGGATGGCGAGGCTCGCGCCCGAGCGCGGGAAATGGTCAAACTACTAGGATCATGACGAAATGACGAGTGTTTTAATTTTCCTGCTGGTGCTGAGTTTTCTGGTGTTCTTTCACGAGATGGGGCACTTTCTGGCAGCGAAAGCCTGCAACATTTATGTCGACCGCTTCAGCGTGGGCATGCCGCCCCGCGTGATCGGCTTCAAGTGGGGCGAGACGGACTATTGTATCGGCGCTCTCCCCATCGGCGGTTTCGTTAAGATGGCGGGCCAGGAAGACGCGCCGCTCTCCGAGGAGGAACGTGAGCGCGAGTACGGCAGCATTCCGCCGGATCGCTGGTTTAACAACAAGCCCGTGTGGCAGCGCATGATTGTGCTGCTGGCCGGGCCGGTGGCGAACCTCCTGCTCGCGGTGGTGCTCTACGGCGTGCTGGTCGGCGTCGGCGAGCAAGTGCCCGAATCCGTTCTTTCCCCGCGCATCGGCAAGGTGGAGAAGGACTATCCGGCGGCCACGGCGAAGCTGTACAAGATGGCCAGTGCGACGGACACGCCGGACATGACGGGCGAGCCGGACGCGGTGGGCTGGCAACCCGGCGACCTGATTGTGTCGATGAACGGGGCGCCGATAGAGAATATCGTGCCGGCGCTGGCGGTGAATGCCCTCTTGCATGGGGACGAAATGTCCCACGACTTCGTAATCGAACGCACCGGCGCGGATGATTCCAAGACCTACTATCGCTGTGAAGTGATGCCTGCGCGGAAGGACGAGGAGCGCTATCCCCGCTTTGGCGTGGAGCCCTTTTCGGCGGTGCTGATAGCGAGCATTCTTCCCGAAACCCCCGCGGAGGCGGCCGGGTTGCAGGCGGACGACATCATCCTCCGTGCCAATGGGGCGGCGGTGGATACCTCCACCTTTCTCGAATTGACCCAGGACATGCCGGAGGGGCAGAGCCTCGATCTGCTGGTTGATCGGGCCGGTGAAAAGATTCATCTCTCGCTGGCTCCCAAAACCGTTGGACGCCTGAAGGCCGTCGCCTGGGGCGCTCCCCGCGGCTCGGAAGAGCCGGAGAAGGCCGTTCCCGTGGTATCGTTTGTGGAAGAGGCATTCGAAAAGAGCACCGGGCTTCAGCGGAAAGACAAGATTACGGCGGTCAATGGCGAAGCGGTTACCTTGAAATCTCTTCAGGACAAATTGATGGCCAGCCCCGGCCAGACCCTTTCGGTCAGCGTGGAACGTCCCGCGATCCTTTTCGGCCTTCTTCAGCGCGGCAAGGAATTGAAACTCGATCTCCCGGTGGACTCGGTGCGTGCGATTGGTATTTCCATGGCGCCGAAGACGGTGTTTCACCGCGTATCGGTTTCACAGATCATTCCGGCGGCCCTCAACAAGAGCTATACGGCGGTTGCGCAGACCCTGCTTACGCTTAAGGCCCTCGCCATGCGGGATGTGAGCCCGAAGGATCTCGGGGGACCGGTCATGATCTTCCAGGTCACACGCGACGCAGCCCAGATGGGCTGGGGGCGACTGCTGGACATCACGGCCCTCATCAGCATCAATCTGTTCGTATTTAATCTCCTGCCTCTGCCTGTGCTCGACGGCGGCCAGATTCTCATCAATGGAATAGAAGGAATCCGGCGAAAACCCGTCAGCATGGTGGTGCTGGAGCGATACCAGACCGTCGGTCTGGTTCTGATCATCGGCCTCATGCTATTCGTGACCTGGAACGATGTGGGCCGTCTGATCACGGACATGTTGCCCTGATCGCCGGCCAAGGTCCGTCGCCCGGATTCAACACCTGACTCCCGCACTCACTTCACGTGCCGGGAGCGAGGTTCCAACCTGTTTCCCCCAAGCTCTGGAGTCCCCGGAATTGAAGAAAATCACCTGCAAATTTGGCGGCACCTCGCTGGCCGACGCTACCAACATTCGTATCATGGAATCCATCGTCAAGGCCGACCCCGCCCGCCGTTTCGTGGTTCCTTCGGCCCCCGGAAAGCGTTTTGACTCCGACAAGAAGGTCACGGACCTCCTCTATGCCTGGCACGGTATTGCCGCCCAGGGGCTGGACCCGTCCGAGCCAAAACGTATCATCCGGCAGCGCTTTGAAGAACTGGCCCGGGAGCTTAATGTCGGCATCGATTTAGCCGCGCTGCTCGACGAGATTGAGGCCCGGGCTCCCCGCGAATCGACGCCCGACTTCATGGCTTCCCGCGGCGAATACCTTAACGGTCGCCTGGTTGCGGCCCTGCTTGGGGCTGAATTTGTGGACCCCGCAGAATGTATCCGCTTCACCAACAGCGGCGACTTCGATTCCGCGACCTACGGATTGCTCGGTGAGCGGCTCTCGGGCGACGGTCTGTATGTAGTGCCCGGTTTTTATGGCGCCATGCCCGATGGTCGCATCAAGACTTTTTCACGAGGGGGCAGCGACGTTACGGGGTCTATCGTGGCGCGCGCAACGGGCTCGGATCTCTACGAGAACTGGACCGACGTGCCTGGCTTCCTCATGGCCGATCCGCGCATTGTGGACAAGCCGCGCCGCATCGACGAGGTCACCTATCAGGAACTGCGCGAATTGTCGTACATGGGCGCCACGGTACTGCACGACGAAGCGATTTATCCCGTGCGCGAACCTGGAATCCCGATTCAGATACGAAGCACCCGGGAACCCGAAAACCCCGGCACCCTGATTGTAGCCAGCCGGGAAAGCAAGCACCCCCTCTGCGGTATCGCAGGACGCCGGGGCTTCAGCATGATCAATATTGAGAAGACGCTGATGAACCGCGAGCGGGGTTTCGGCCGAAGGGCGCTTACCGTGCTTGAAGAGCACGGCATTGGTTGGGAACACATGCCCACCGGCATCGACACCATGTCCATCATTCTCCGGGACGAAGAAATTGGCGGTCTGGGCGATAAGCTGGTCGACGACTTGCAACGGCGCTGCCAACCCGATAGCATAGGGCTGGTGTCGGGTCTGGCTATGGTCGCCACGGTGGGTCTGGGAATGAACCATCATATCGGGGTGGCCGCACGTCTATTTACGGCTCTGGCGGAGGCTAACGTGAATGTTCGCGTTATCGATCAGGGATCGTCGGAGATGAACATTATCGTCGGGGTAGAGGAAGAGTCTCTGGAGCGGGCGGTAACCGCAATTTATCGCGCCTTCGAGTCCTGGGAATAACCATGCGCCGTCAAACCAAAATAGTGTGTACCATCGGGCCCGCGTCGTGTAGTCCCGAAATGATCGAGAGGCTGATTGATGCGGGCATGGACGTGGCCCGCCTCAATTTCTCCCACGGCAGCCACGAATCGCACAAGGAGCGGATCAAAATCATCCGCGAAGTGTCCGCGCGAAAAAATGCCAATGTGGCGATTCTTATGGATCTGCAGGGGCCGAAAATACGGACCGGGAAGCTCATCCCTCCCCACGTGGTCAATCTGGAGCCCGGCGCCAGCATCACGGTTACCACCGATAAGATCGTCGGCGATGTGAATCGCATCTCCACGACCTACGCCAATCTCCCCCACGACGTCAAACCGGGAGACCGCATTCTGCTTTCCGACGGCACCCTGGAACTTTGCGTGGAGAGCGTCGCTCCTCCCGAAGTCCATTGCACGGTGGTGCGCGGCGGAGAACTGGGCGAGAGCAAGGGAATCAATCTTCCGGGCGTGTCCATTGCCGAACCCTCCCTGACGGACAAAGATCGCATCGACGTAGCCCTCAGTATCGCCGAAAAGGTAGATTTTGTCGCCCTTTCCTTCGTCCGCTCACCCGACGATATCCGAGGGCTGCGGGAGCTCCTCCGGGAATCCAATTCCGATATCGGGATCGTCGCAAAAATCGAGCGCCCGGAAGCGCTGGTCCATATCAAAGAGATTGCCGCACTCAGCGATGCCGTCATGGTCGCCCGGGGTGATCTGGGTGTCGAAGTGAACTTTGAAGACGTCCCCAGTATCCAGAAGACGCTAATCAACTCCTGCAACGAGCTCGGCGTGCCGGTTATTACGGCGACGCAGATGCTTGAGTCCATGGTCTATGCCGGGAGACCCACCCGGGCCGAAGTTACCGATGTGGCCAATGCCATCTATGACGGCACGGACGCGGTCATGCTCTCCGCGGAGACGGCATCGGGCAAGTATCCCGTGGAGGCCTGCACCGTGATGGCCCGCGTGGCCGCGAAAACCGATGCGGAGACACAGCGGACCTCGACGGACCGACGCATGCGCGAATTGCGCCGGGACGAACTGAAGAAGCGGCGCGAGGGCATGCGTGGCGTTCACCTGAACTCCTATGCCGACGCTATCGGCCAGGCGGTCTTTCGCATGTGCGAGAGCCTGGATATCACCCGGATTGTCTGCTTCACCAAGACCGGATACACGGCCGGCGCCATCGCCCGTTATCGCCCTCGTGTTCGCATTACGGCGATCACCAATCGTGAGTCTACCTGCCGCAAGTGCGCCATCATGTGGGGCGTTTCCGCCGTACTGACCAAGGATTTCGATCTTATCGAAGTCATGGTGCATGAAGTGGAAGAGCAATTGCTTCGACACAAGGCGGCTGCGGAGGGCGACACGATCATTATTGTTGCCGGCACCCCTCTGGCGGAGGGCGGGCGGACCAATATGTTGAAGCTCCACACGGTGGGCGATTCCGGGGACGATATTTAATTGTTGTTCCCAATGATTGACACGGAAACAAAATTTCCGTGAATCTATTCGAGGCTCCACACGGCACCGGAGCCCGGAGAACGCCATCAGGATGGTTGTATTGAACACGAAGTCGACCGAGCGCACGGTGGAAAAGGACTGGTTTGCCCATGCCTTTGACGCCCTGTATCCGGTTGTCTACGCCCACCGGACCGTGGAGGCCGCCACGGCGGAATCCGCCTTTGCGATCGAGCAGCTTCGCCTCTGCAAGTCCTGTTCCGTGCTGGATTTGTGTTGCGGAAACGGTCGACACATGGTCCACCTGCTTAAGCATACGCCCCACGTGGTCGGGCTCGACTACTCCCCCGACCTGCTGGAGATTGCGCGGAAGCAATTGGGTACGACCGGCCATTTGCTGCGTGGCGATATGCGGGCCATTCCCTTCAGGGGCGCTTTCGATGCGCTGGCCAATTTCTTCACTAGCTTCGGATATTTCTGCAGCGAGTCTGAGAATCTCGCCGTGGCCCAGGGCATTGCCCGGGCGCTCAAGCCGGGTGGCCGCTTCTTTGTGGACTACTTGAACCCCGCCTACTTGCGGGCTCACCTGGATCCGGAATCTCTTCGCGTTTCAGGGAGATTTGAGATTCGTGAACGCCGCTGGATTGACGAGACCACCAGGCGCGTGAACAAAATCACCGAGGTCGAACGTGACGGCGCCATCATTAACCGTAGCTCAGAGTCGGTACGCCTCTATGAACGCTCAGAGTTGCTGGCCTTGCTGGAGCGTGCGGGCCTTCGCATGGAGTCATGCTATGGCAACTACGACGGTGATCCCGTGCGGGAAGACACACCGCGACAGATCGTCGTCGGAACGCGGCTCTAACCATGGCTTCCCTGATCGAGGATTACCTGGCGGGCCATCCGGAGCTCATGAAGTTCTACGCGGGTGTACCCCGTGGCGTGACGGGTGCGGACCTCTCCCCCGCCCCCTGGAACGCTTCGCTCGTGGACGGGATCCGGCGCTACCAGGCTCACATCGGAAGCAACGGCACGCTGCGCGGTGACGAGGGGGTGTTTATCACCGGGCAACAGCCGGGCATTTTTACCGGTCCCCTGTACACGATTTACAAGGCCATCACCGCGATAAAGCTCGCTCAAGCCGCCTCGGAAACGTCGGGCCACGCATTCCTTCCCATATATTGGGTCGGCGGCGATGATCATGATTTTGATGAGATTCGTGAAGCCCACCTGCTGAGCAGGAACCATGTGGATGTTTCCTTAGCCCTGTTGCCCGCGCCTGGACAAGTGGCGAGCTCCATCTACCGGCTGCCCGTGCGCGATGAACTGCATGATCTGGCCGAGTTGGCCGCGGCCCAGGCTCCGGGTTCGGAATTTTCCGGCGAAATCCTGGGTTTTCTCCACGAGAGCCTTCAGGCCTCGGCAAATCTCTCGGAATGGCATGCCCGGCTCATGGCGCGTCTTTTTCGCGACACGCCCCTGGTCATCTTCACGCCCGAACTCCCCGAAGCCCGCGAGCTTGCCATTCCGGTCTTTGAGCGCGAAATACGCCATCCGCTGGCGAGCACGCGGCTCCTGAACGAAGGCGGCGCGCGCCTGGAATCCGCGGGCTATGGCGCTCAGGTCGTGAAGGGTGACGATACCTGCAATTTCTTCCTCGAACGCGCGGGCGTGCGCTGTAGAGTTCGCCATGGGGAAGGTCTTTTCATACTTCCGGATACGGGTGAGCGATTCAGCGAGGCGGAATTGCTCGAATTGCTCCATCGGGAGCCGGGAGTGTTCACGGCCAATGTGGGGCTTCGTTGTATCGTGCAACAGACCTTGTTTCCAGTGCGTTCCTATGTGGCCGGTCCCGGCGAAGTGGCCTATTGGGGCCAGCTAAAGGAAGTCTTCGAGTTCTTCGAACGTCCGATGCCGATCGTTTATCCACGCATGCGCGCGGCCCTCACCAGCCTGAAATCCAACAAGCTTCTGGAGAAGTACAAATTGCGGATTGGGGATCTTTACGCCCCAGCGGAATCATTGGAAGAGCGTGCACTGCGCAGCGCCGCACAGGATCCGTCGTTGGCCGTATTGACCGGCCGCGCGGATGCCATCATCCGTGAGCTCGAAGGGATGGAGCGGGACTTCGACGCGCTCGGCAAGGCGGGCCGACAGGCGCTGCCGCTCGGCAGGCAATTTCAGGCGCAGGTACGCCAGGGTCTGGACTATCTGGAGCGCTCGCTGCTCCGGGCCGATGAAGGCCGCACCGCCACCGTGCGCAGCCAGCTCGCGCGCCTGGGTACGGAACTGGCCCCCGGACGCAAGCCCCAGGAACGGCACTATACGATCTTCTCCTGGCTGTTTCAGTATGGTTGGGAACTCGTGCCGAGATTGACCGCCACCCTGGATCATAATGATTTTTCCCTGCAGGAGGTGGAGTTGTGAGTATAGACGTGTTGGCGATAGGCGCTCACCCGGACGACGCCGACCTGGGCGTGGGCGGCCTGCTGTGCAAGCTCGGCCGGGCTGGGAAGTCCGCGGTGGTGCTCGATCTGACCAAAGGCGAGCTGGGTTCACGGGGCACCGCGGCCGAGCGTAAAGTCGAGGCCCTGGAGTCCGCGAGACTGCTGGGCATTCTGGGGCGGCGCAATGCGGGACTTCCAGACGGTGGCATCATGAATACGCCGGAGCAGCGTCTCGTATTGATACGTATACTGCGTGAATTGAAACCGGCCTTGCTGTTGGCCCCGATGGCGCCCGATCGCCATCCGGATCATAGCGCGGCCCATTCGCTGGTGCGGGACGCCAACTTTTTTGCCGGTGTCCATGGCGTGGATACGGGACAAGCCCCTCATCGCGCGGGCACAGTTTACTATTATCGCGCGTACGAATCAGACGAAGAATCCCCGACGCACGTGGTTGATATTTCCGCCGTCTTTGAGCATAAGCTGACTGCGCTGCGCGCTTTCCGATCCCAATTTTACAACCCCGACTATACCGGGCCCGAGACCCTGATCGCCTCGTCCGCATTCTGGGAGGGTATTACGACCCGAGCCGAATACTGGGGGGCCCGCATCGGCGTTCGCTACGGCGAGCCGCTCTATGGCACACTACCGGTGGCCATGGACCTGCCGCCGGAACTGGAGAAGCACACATGAAAATCGGCATTACATGCCATCCCTCCGCCGGCGGCAGCGGCATCATGGCGACCGAACTGGGCTTTGCGCTGGCCGACCGCGGCCATACGGTGCACTTTGTCACGTCCGAGCCGCCTTTTCGCCACAAAGAGTACCGCTCCAACCTCCTCTTTCACGTGGTCGACGCGGTATCGTATCCCCTGTTCCGTACGCCGCCCTATTCCCTGGCGCTGGCCACCAAAATCGCCGATGTGGCGGAAGAATATGACATCGATATCTGGCACGCCCACTACGCGATTCCCAATGCGGCCGCGGCAATTTTTGCCAACGAGATGCTTCCCGAAGAGAAGCGATTCGGCATTGTAACCACGCTCCACGGTACGGACATCACGCTGGTGGGCAGCGATCCGTCCTTTTTTCGTGTGACGAAATTCGCGATGGAGCGAAGCTGCGCGGTCACGGCGGTTTCCCAGTGGCTCAACGACGAAACCATGCGGGAGTTCAAGCTGGAACGGCCCGTGCGCACGGTCTACAATTTTCTGGACCACGAGAAATTCAACGGGAGCGTGACCAATCGCTGCGAGCTGGGTTGTGATGGCTCGAAGATCATCATGCACATATCCAACTTCCGCCCCGTGAAGCGCGTCACCGACGTGGTGCGTGTGTTCAAGCGGGTGCTGGAAAAGGTCGACGCCACGCTGGTCATGGTCGGAGAAGGGCCGGAGCGCATGGCGGCGGTGGGTGTGGCCAAACAGCTCGGCATCTCGGACCGGATAAAGTATCTGGGCAACTACGAGAACGTGGAAACGATTATCCCCTGTGCGGATCTGGTGATCCAGCCCAGCGAGCACGAGAGCTTCGGATTGGTTCCCCTGGAGGCTATGGCGTGCAAGGTGCCGGTTATTGCAACGGCGAGCGGAGGCATTACCGAGGTGATCGAGCACGGCGTATCGGGCTACCTGTGCGAAGTGGGCGATATTGAACACATGGCCCAGTGCGCGATCGAACTCTTAACCAATGACGCTCTCGCGCGGGACATGGGGCTCAAAGGTCAGGAGCGGGCCTTGACGGGATTTCGCCGGGATGATGCGGTGAACCAGTACGAGGACGTGTACCGGGAAGTCATCGCCATGCGTCGCGCGGGCACGTGTGCTCCGCTGATGGCATAGCGATGTCGGGCGCCGAACAGCCAGACGGAGAAGGGCCGGAACTGTCTCTTCGCGACTGGTCGGGGTTGGTGGCGGTGTACTCGGCCGTGGGAGGCCTTCTCTACGCCCCGGCGCTGTTTTCCTGGTATGCAAGCGACGACTTTCTTCATTATGCCAGGGTAATTGAGGGCGGGCTGCCCTTCTGGCCGGGGCCGGAAGGCGGGGGCTTCCTTCGCCCGCTTACAGGGCTGAGTTTCTGGCTGGATTATCAACTCTGGGGGCTCAACCCCCTTCCCGCCCACTTCGTCAACATCGCGCTCCACGTCGCAAACAGCCTGCTGGTAATCAAACTTGCACTTGTCGTTCAGGGCGACCAGGCGCGCGCCTCGCGCTTTGGTCCGATGGCTGCGGGGCTCCTGTTCCTCGTGCTGGGCTGTCATGCCGAGGCGGTATCGTGGATTGCGTGCCGGGGCGACCTCCTGGGGGCCTTTTTCATTCTTCTCATGTTGATTTCTTTCCTTTCCCGCGCCTGGGTGTTCAGTGTGACCGGCCTGGGCCTGGCGTTGCTCTCGAAGGAGTCTGCCTTTTCGGCGCCCCTGCTCTTGATGTTGTGTCTGATGTTGATGTGGCACCGATCGAGGGCAAGCGCCTTGCCGCGGTCCCAGGTCGTGGCGTTTCTCTCCCACATTCTCCTCGTGGTCCTTTACTTCTTTTTTCGCCGGGCGGTGTTGGGAAGTCTTGTCGGCGGTTATGGCGCCCACGGCCACCTGCGGGCCCAGCCGGATCTTGTAGCCCAGTCGCTGGGCCATTTCCTGTGGCGGGCATTGCTGCCGCCCCTCCCAGCCCGCTTGCTGGACGCCATGCCCGCCCTGCAAGGCACGCTGGCCATCGCGTGGCTTGGGTGTTTTATCGCCCTTCTGCTTGTGCTGGCCTGGCGCGGCTGGCGTCGTCCGACCGCGGGTGTGTTCTGTGCAATGGCCTTCTTGGCGGCCCTTGTTCCTGTTTTCAACGTTCGAATCTACCTGAGTGAGATTGAAGGCGAGCGTTACCTCTATCTGGCCTCTGTCTTTGCCGCCATGGGGCTCGGCCTTGGCTTGGCCCGTCTGTGCGTCCGGCGCACCCGGGTGGTATCGCTTTGCGCCATCGTCCTCTTTCAATCCGCCGTGCTTGTTTCCGGCGTCCTGTATTGGCGCGGAGCCGCCACAATCGCGCGCGTGATAGTGGCGGGCATCCAGGAGCAACACAAAGGCGGCGGGATTCTGCTCGTGAATAAGCCCGACACCTTCGGGGGGGCCCTGGTGTTTCGGACCGGTCTGCCTGAGGCGCTGGAGCATTTCGGTCCTCATCCCATCGACACTCCCGTGGCCGAGGCGCTCTTCGCGACGGGAATGTACCAGCGCGACTACCGCTTTTCTTTCGGCCCGGCGCCGGAAGGTCCACCGGGCGCCATGGAGCTTCGGAGCCTCGATGCCCGTTCGGGATTTAGTGAGGAAGATCGCGAAGACCGGATCAAGGTTGTGGAGAAACAATCGAACAGCGCCGTATTCGTCTTTCACGAGCCATTGCGCGGTGTCGAGGTCTTTTACTATGATGCTGGGGGTGTACAGGCGGTTGTTCTCGCTGAATTCACCTCGAAGGCATCCAATACTCCCTAGCAGCCCGCAGGCCATTTCATGCGCACCTTCTCAGTCTCGTCTTTATTGCTCCTGCTCGTATGTACGGCCATGCTGACCGCCTGTCGGCCTGCGGAGGAGAAAGAGGCGGCCGCGCCCGGCGCGGGTTACAACGTCGCTGTGATACTCGTCGACACCCTGCGCCCCGATCACCTGGGGTGCTTTGGCCATGACAAGCCAACCTCGCCCTTCATCGACGGCCTTGCGAAGGAAGGTGTTCTTTTCGAAGAGGCCCGTTCCGCGTCCACCTTTACCGGCGAGGCCGTAGCCGCGCTGCTCACCGGACGTCCACCGGCCATGAGCGAATCGGGACTCGGCTGGACCGCACGGCCCGCGCCGATGGAGGAAAACTTGCCCGGTCTCTTCCAGCGGGCGGGATATCGGACCGGTATCTTCTCCACCTCCTTTGTTATGCGCTTTAAAGGCTTCTATGACAGCTTTCAGGAGTCGGAGCTATTTCCCAGCGTTCCCAATACATCCGCCCTGGATGACAAGTTGACGGACGCGGCCCTGGCCTTTGCCGAGCGCCACCGGGACGTACCCACGTTCCAGTATCTGCACTATTATGCGCCCCACGCCCCTTACAATCCGCCGGAGGCCTTTCTCAGGCCATTTGATATCGACCGGGAGCTCATGGACCCCGCCAGCGAGGTGCACCCCGCGGCGCTGGTGGCCCGCGGAATGAAGGCGGACGATCCGCGCCTCGCGGAGTTAAGAAAACACTATGACGCCGAGATCGCCTTTATCGATGGATCGATTCGTCGATATGTGGAGGGGCTGGAGAAGCTGGGCACCCTCTCCAGGACCGTAATTGTTCTGGTTTCTGATCATGGCGAGGAATTCATGGAGCACGGCTTCGCGGATCATGCCTGGAATCTTCATGAGGAGACTTTGCGCATTCCCATGATTCTCTGGGCCCCTTCCCTATTCGCACCGCGGCGCGTGAGAGATCCTGTGTCCATTGTGGACATCATGCCCACGCTGCTCCGTTGCCTGCACGTACCCCATGAGGCCTATGGAGCGCCGGAAGCGGGGCAGTATCTCTTCCAGGCGCGGGACGAGGCGTGGGGCTATGTGCCGAGAAGGGGGCCCATCTATGCCAGCCTCTTTCCCGAGAGCCGTGCGCAGCTTCATTCGGTAGTTTTCGAACAATACAAATACATTGCTGGACCTCGCTGGCTTGAGGGACAGGAATACGCGCAATTCTGGATGTTGCAGAATGTCATGGCGGCCGAGGCGCGCACGGCGGATTTCCTGCCAATGAACCCCTGGGCCCCGCCGGAACGGGAGGCGCTCTATGATTTAAAGGCGGACCCGGATGAAAAGCATGATGTGGCGCGTGAGATGCCCGAAGTGCTGGAACGGGGTCGGGCGTTGATGAAGGCGTATCAGAGGGCCTCAGTTCCCTTTCGCTCCGCGCTGCCTGCGGGCGTTGACAGCGATCCTTTTGGGCCGGAATATGTGACGAAGGGGTTGAAGACGCTTGCCGAAGGGGCGAGCGAAGGGGCGGAGCCGACGGAAGGGATCGAGCGCATCGACCCCGAGGTGATTGAGGGGCTGGAGACGATGGGGTATTTGTGAGGATGCGGATTCGGTTGAGAAGGCCCTACCCCTATTGTTTTGCAAGCGTGCGCAAAAAGCACAAAGAATTGGCCTTGCTGAAGTAGACTGGACGAGAATGTTCGCAGTCCACGAAGTGCCACCTCAATCAAGCAACGCTCGTCTGGACGCCATCAGGAATAGCGCCTTCAAACAATAACGAGGTCCCCGATCCGGCTTGCCCATCCAAAATGACGGTTCGCGAGCATTTTCAAACATTGCCTTCCGGAATTATTTTCAGCGCCCCACGCCAAACTGGTTGTCTTTCCAGGTCATGGAATCTTCACCACACTGGTTGAAACGGATGGGATCGCCGCTGGTGTCGTAGATCGTGTTGCCCTCGACGTGAAAGCCCTTGCTGCCCTGGTCGAAGAAAATACCGTTGTTGGGCGCGCCCCCGTGGGCGTAGGCGCTGCGGTGCACGGTATGAAAAACATTGCCCAGGATTACCGCTCCCGGCTGGCTGCCCAAGGTGTAGAGGCAGCCGCCGTCGGCCAGCATCTTCATCGTGTCGTAAACGTGGTTGTAGGCGATTCGTCCGCCGCGCTGGCTGGTACCCGATTCATTCCAGCGAAAACCGACGGAGATGCCGGTGTAGGGTAGATCCCGCACTACATTGTGCGTGATGGCCGTGCTCTGGGCGAAGGCGTCGAAGATTCCCACGCAACCATGGTTTACCGCACCACAACGTTGCACCAGATTGCCGTTGACAACATTCTCAATCGGCACATCGCCGGGATTGGCCCAGTCCGCGGCCAGATAACCGTCCTCATCGCTGGACTGGCGGGCCATCTCACCATGACCGCGCCACCCGACCATGATGCCGTTGCCGCCAATATCTTCAATGGTGCATTCTTCCACACGATTGCGCCGCGTGCCGGCGCCAAACCCGACGGCACAGGCGCCCATCCGCGCGAGGTGGCAGCGGGTAAGGCCGCAAGCCTCGGCGTAGATGAATTCGAGCGCCAGCGGCAGCACATAGGTGGGATCTTTCACCGTGGTGCCGTAGTGGCCCGCCTGAATGCCCAGATAGCCAAAGTCGGGCAGCGGCCAGTAGGTGTGTTCGAAGGTGATCCCCTCGAAATGTAGATTGCGCACAGGTTGCTCGGGCGTGCCCTTGACGGACAGTAGTTGTTCCGCGACCGGTGCGACGAAGGCGCGCGTGTTCGGGTCTTCCCCTTCTTCCGCCTGATAGGTCAACAGTCCGGTATCATAGTGCAGGTACCACTCGCCCGGTACATCGACAAACGCGAGTGCGTTTTCGAGATACGTGGGCTTGTTCGTACTGGCGCTGGTCATATCGCCATGACCGACCCATCCCATCGGGTTCTTGAGCTTGAGGGTCTGGTCGGCCGAGGAATCCACAAGCACCCGGGAGATGGACCAGTTCTGAAACATCACGAGCTCCGCATTACTGCCCGAGAGGTTGTCGACGCCCGGTGCGTTGCTCAGAACGATCCCGGTGAGATCCTCCGAAACCCCGGAGACGCGCAGGAGTTCCGGGGCATTCGGGAAGCGTCCACGGGGCAAGCGCTCGCCATCCCTGAAGAGCTCGCGAAAGGACCATGCGCCGTTGGCGGCTTCGGGGATTTCCACGGTCCACTGATTGCTCTTGGCCTTTTTCCAGCCTGTGATGGCGCGTCCGCCGGAGATCGTAACGTGCTCGCCTTCGAAGGCGCGGTAAGTGACGCTGAAGGCCTCTGTACCACCATCTTCCGGACCAAATTCCAACGCCTCGGTAAGGCTGTAAGTGCCCGCGCGGAGTTCCACGGAAATCGGTTGGGTCAGGCCTGCGGCAATCGTGTCCCGCACAGCGGCTTGCACGCGATCAAGGGAGGCGAAAGGGGCCTCCTGGCTGCCAGCCGCCGAATCACTTCCGTTCGGAGCGACATGGAAAGTAGTGGTGGCGGGGACATCGGCGCCAAGGGTGGAGAGGGAGAGGATGAGCATGGACAGAAACATGAGGGGGTACTCCATAAGTCTGGGGCGCCGATGGCGTCACCGATTGGTAATAATAGGTTACACCATGGTGGCGTAGAGAGACAAAAGTGGTGGCGGACGGTACACAAGCAAAGGTAATGGAACTCCAACAACGTTGCGGAATTCCGCGCGGACACGCCGCACCGGCATGGGATTCACCGGCCCGGAGCAAGCTCAAGTGTCCGGTGGCCGCATTGCCCCGTTCGGGCGCCCGTGCGGCGGTACGTTCCCAAGATGCCACGTCCCCGGTGGGTGGAAGGCTGGGCGGGCGACTGCTACAATAACGCCTTTGATTTCGTATCCAACACCGAGAGGGCCCCATGCACCTTCCTGACACTTTGAACGCTTCCAGTCTGTCCACTCAACTCGATCAGTTCTTTTCGCTGGCGGGCCCGAAACTCCTCAACCTCGACAATGCATGGGATCCGGCGAAGGGTTCGCCCGTGTTTACCGTCGCGGGCAATTACACGAGCCGGGGCTGGACGGAGTGGACCCAGGGCTTTCAGTACGGTTGTCTGGTGCTGCAATTCGACGCGTCGGACGACAGCGAGTATCTGGATCGGGGTGTGCGGCGGATACATGATTACATGGCGCCGCACATCAGCCATGTGGGCGTGCACGATCATGGCTTCAACAACCTGTCCACCTATGGCAATGTGTTGCGCCTGGCCAAGGAAGGCCGGATACCCATGGCGGACGACGCCCGGGCCTTTTACGAGCTCGCCGTCAAGGTTTCAGGCGCCGTACAGGCCGCGCGTTGGTCGAGGATCGCCGACGGCACGGGTTATATCCACAGCTTCAACGGCCCCCACTCCCTGTTCAGCGACACCATACGCTCCTGCCGTATTTTGATGCGGGCGCACCAGTTGGGCCACGTGCTTATGGGCGAAGGCGACAAGAAGATATCCCTCTGCCAGCGGGCGCTGGAGCACATGCGGAACACGCACCGATTCAACGTTTACTATGGGACGGGGCGCGACCATTACGACGTGTACGGTCGCGTCGTGCATGAAAGCATCTTCAACATGACGGACGGCCAGTATCGCTGCCCCAGTACGCAGCAGGGCTACACTCCCTTCTCCACCTGGACGCGCGGGCTGGCGTGGGTATTGCTCGGCGCGGCGGAAGAGTTGGAGTTTCTTCCCTTGTTGGACGACAACGATCTCGCGTGTCAGGGGGGACGTGCCAACGTGGAAGAAATGCTGCTTGCCATGGCCCGCGCGACCAGTGATTTTTACATCGAGAATACAACCGCCGACGGTATCCCCTTCTGGGACACGGGCGCGCCGGGGGTGGTTCACTTTCCCAATTATCGCGACGAGCCCGGCGACCCGTATAACGCCCACGAGCCGCTGGACAGTTCGGCGGCGGCAATTTCGGCCCAGGGCCTGCTGCGGCTTGGACGGTATCTGGGATTGGATACCCAAGAAGGGGCGCGATACTTCCGGGCCGGGCTACAAGTCGCGAAGACGCTGCTTGCCGCGCCCTATCTCTCGGAGGATCCCGCGCACCAGGGCTTACTGCTCCACTCGGTCTACCACCGCCCCAACGGCTGGGATCACGTGCCCGAAGGCCGGTCGATCCCTTGCGGCGAGTCCTCCATGTGGGGTGACTACCACGCGATGGAGCTGGCGGTCTATTTGAAGCGGTTCATAGCGGAGGGTCCGTACCTCACCTTTTTCGAGCCGACACAGTCCATTTGATAATCAACGTGCAATCACGATAAGGATCATTTCATGACCACCCACAACATCGGCATCATCATGAACGGCGTCACGGGACGCATGGGCACCAACCAGCACCTGGTTCGATCCATTCTCGCGATCCGGGAACAGGGCGGCGTAAAGATTGACGATACCAGCCGTATTCTCCCGGAACCGATTCTGACCGGACGCAACGAGAGCAAGCTTGCGGCGCTGGCGGCGGCCCATGGTGGATTGAAGTATTCTACCGACCTGGCTGGACTGCTTGCGGACCCCGCCTATCCCCTCTATTTTGACGCTCAAGTAACCCAGCGCCGTTTTCCCGATGTTAAGGCGGCGATTGCGGCCGGAAAGCATGTCTATTGCGAGAAGCCCTGCGCCGAAAACACCGAGCAGGCGCTGGAACTGTTTCGTCTGGCGGAGACTGCGGGCGTCAAGCATGGCGTGGTGCAGGACAAACTCTGGCTTCCCGGCTTCCTCAAACTGAAGTATCTCATCGATACCGGCTTCTTCGGCAGGATTCTCTCCGTGCGTGGCGAATTCGGCTACTGGGTGTTTACCGGCGAAGACCAGCCCGCGCAGCGCCCGTCCTGGAACTATCGCAAAGAAGACGGCGGCGGTATTATCGTGGACATGCTGTGCCACTGGCGCTATCTGGTGGACAACCTTTTCGGCAATGTGACGTCGGTTTCCTGCCTGGGCGCAACCCATATCCCCACGCGAATCGACGAACAGGGCAAACCCTACACCTGCACCTCCGATGACGCGGCCTATGCGACGTTCGTGACGGATCGAAACATTGTCTGCCACTTCAATTCCTCGTGGTGCGTGCGGGTGCGCCGCGACGATCTTGTGACCCTGCAGGTGGACGGCACCCACGGTTCGGCGGTGGCCGGCCTGCGCGAATGCGTGACCCAGCATCAGGCCAACACCCCCAAGCCCGTATGGAATCCGGATATCCCAAGTCCCATCGACTTTAACGCGGGCTGGACGACCGTCCCCACCAACCGCGTCTTTGACAACGCCTTCAAAGCCCAGTGGGAGCTTTTCCTGCGCCACGTGGTATTGGGCGAGCCCTTCCCCTGGGGGCTGAAGGAGGGCGCGAAGGGCGTTCAATTGGCCGAGCTCGGCCTGAAGAGCTGGGAAGAGCGCCGCTGGCTGGATGTGACGCCGCTGTAGAATAGGACCGATACGGCGAGTACGACGGATTGATTCAGTCGGTCATTTCCGTCTTGTCCGTCCTATGAAACGCGAAGGGAACCCGATCACATGAAGAAAGTTGCACTTATCACCGGCGCCAGCCGTGGCATCGGTCGGGGCATTGCCCTGACGCTCGCCCGGCATGGCTATGACATTGCCGGTGTGGCCACCAACCCCGATCCCGAGAACACCGAATCAGGGCTGTACGAGGTGAAGGCGGAGGTCGAAAAACTCGGACGCCGGCTCCACCCTATCCGTGGTGATGTGTCCAGTCTGGAAGATCACCCGCGTATCCTTGCGGAAACGGTGGATGCTTTTGGACACGTGGATGTCCTCGTGAATAATGCCGGCGTTTCCCTCGCGAAGCGCTACGATATCCTCGAAACGACGCCGGAAAGTTATGACCGGGTGATGGGTATTAACCTGCGCGGTCCATTTTTCCTCACGCAGACCGTGGCCAATCACATGGTGGCCCACCCCAGGGACAACGCCGCCGTTGCTCCGTCGATCATCTTCATCACCAGTATTTCAGCGACGGCCGCGAGCGTAAATCGCGCCGAGTACTGTATCAGCAAAATGGGCGGCAGCATGGCCTCTCAGCTCTTTGCCGTGCGGCTTGCGGAGCATGGCATCAATGTTTATGAGATTCAACCCGGCGTAATTCGTTCGGACATGACCGCCGGCGTGACCGAGAAGTACGACGCCTTGATCGAGGGGGGACTCCTGCTTCAGAAGCGTTGGGGCACCCCGGAAGACATCGGCAAGGCCTGCGCCGCGCTGGCGGAAGGCTATTTCGGCTATGCGACGGGTGCGAAGATTGAGGTCGGCGGCGGATTTGGTGTCCGGCGGTTGTAGTGTGTTTCGAACCTGCGCTCGGGCGAACATCAGCCCGTTTGCCATCACGACGGTGGGCGTGAATAATACCACTGTTGCAACCAGGCCGGGTTGAAGCCCATCAGCGCTCGCCGAACGAGTTTATGTCTGCAAGGATACCCTCTATGTTTCTATTCACGATATCTGCCGAGCCGGACCCCGAAAACGAGGAGCACGGCGAGTATACCCACGCCGATGTCTCCGCCTGGATCAATTTCCAGGAGCTCCACGGGGCGGAAGAACTGGCCCGTTTTTACATCCGGGAGGCCGGCTGGACGCCCGGTGACACGATGAGCAGTTTCGAACTGGCCGAGGAGGCCATGACCGAAGACGATGAAATGTGGGAGTTCATCGTGGAGGCGAGGGAGTTTGGCCACAGCCTGCTCATCGAGGCGTGGGAAGAGGATGACGAAGGAACCGACGCCGACGAGGAGGAATGAAATGCTCCGGGTTGCCCCATTGATTGCTCTGGCGCTGGCGCTCTTGACGTCAAGCACCCATGGAGAGCGGCTTCCAAATGTGGTTATCGTCCATACGGACGACCAGGGCTATGCCGACACCGGGGCCTATGGCGCGACGGGCTTTCAGACACCCAACCTCGACCAACTCGCCGCCGAGGGCATTCGTTTCACCTCGGCCTACGCTGTCGCAAACGCCTGCAGTCCATCCCGCGCCGCGTTGCTGACGGGGTGCTATCCCGTGCGTGTGGGCCTGCCCGATGTGCTGGGACCCAGCCAGCGAAATAATGGCCGCGCGGTTGGCCTCCATCCCAATGAGGTGACGGTGGCGGAATTGCTCAAGCCCCTTGGTTATGCCACCGCGTGCGTGGGCAAATGGCATCTGGGCGATATCCCCGATTTTCTTCCTCTGAATCAGGGCTTCGACGCGTATTTTGGACTTCCCTACTCCAACGACATGTGGCCCAACCATCCCACCTCAAAAGATTTTCCGCCACTCCCGCTCATGGAGGGCAACAAGGTTATTGAGACCAACCCGGACATGAATCAGTTGACGACGCGATACACGGAGTACGCGGTCAGCTTTATCACCGAGCACAAAGACAGGCCCTTCTTCCTCTATCTTGCCCACAGCATGCCCCATGTACCCCTCGGGGTATCGGACAAGTTCCGTGGAAAATCCGCCCAGGGCCTTTACGGCGATGTCATTATGGAGATTGACTGGTCCGTCGGTGAGATCATGCGCACGTTGCGGGAGGCGGGACTGGAACAAAGTACGATGGTCATATTCACTTCAGACAACGGCCCCTGGATCAGCTACGGCAACCACGCCGGATCCGCCGGCCCCCTGCGCGAAGCGAAAGGAACCACCTGGGAAGGGGGCCATCGCGTACCCTGTATCGTGCGCTGGCCGGGCCGGATTCCCGCAAATCAAGTCTGCGACAAGATGATAGCCAATTTCGATTTCTACCCCACGATCGCCGAAGCAACGGGGGCGGTCCTCCCGACAGACCGCATCATCGATGGCAAGAGCCTGTGGCCCCTGCTTGAAGGCAGACCCGGTGCGGGCACGCCCCACGAATACTTCTACTTCTACGGACGAGATGAACTCCAGGCGGTCCGGAAGGGCCCCTGGAAACTCCACCTCCCCCATTCGTACCGCACTCTGGAAGTACCTGCGGGCACAGACGGCCTACCCGCGCCCTACGTGCAGCGGGACACCCCCCTCGCCCTGTACAATTTAACGGAAGACATCGCTGAAAAACATAATCAGGCGGCTGGCTCTCGCTTTGTGGTGGAAGAACTTCAGGCAGCCGCCGAGACATTCAAGGCCGCCATGGCGCTGGAAGCCCGGCCTGCGGGGCTTCATGAATCCCCGGTCGCCGCCGCGGATGAACCGGTCCCCTCAGGAGGGTGAATTCCGCCGGGAGTACCAGCCGAAATAGCCCACAAGACCGGAAAACAAGAGTAGCGACAGAAGATCCAACAGCCCCGACGGGATAGCCTCCACGTTCAGGGCCAACTTTACGCCCAGGGCCAGTGGTATGGCGAGTGCGATTCCCATCAGCGCCTCTCCTGCGATTAATCCCGACCCGAAGAGTATCCCGCTGCTGCTCGCGTCGTCGGAGTCTGTGCGCGTCCGCGCGATAGCATAGTGCAGGAGCCCGCCAGCCATGATGGGCACCGACAACGACCACGGCAGGTAAATCCCCACGGCAATGGGCATGATATGGAGCCGTACTGGCGACTTCGCGCGCTCCAGAATCATGTCCAGCACGATGATGGCCACACCGACGCCGAGCCCTGCCTCGATCATTGCATAGGGAAGCCCCCCGTCTCCGAAGAAACCCTTGGCAAGACTGGCAAATAACGTGGCCTGGGGCGCTTTCAATCCATCGCCGATACCATAAGCGGAATGAAGCAAACCCAGAACGGGCGTCAGAAAGAAAGCGGGCACGACAACCCCGAGCACCTCCGCCCACTGCTGGCGCTCGGGCGTAGAGCCCACGAGCTGACCGGTTTTCAAGTCCTGGGCCACGTCGCCCGCGCTGCACGCCACACAGCAGACTACACCGGCAACGCCGAGGGTGGCCAGGATGGCGGACTTACCTTCGCCGCCGGCGAGCCAGATGATGAACACAGCGAGAAGAAGGGCGCAGATGGTCATCCCCGACACTGGAGAATTGGACGATCCCACGAGGCCCACAATGTAAGTGGCGACGGCGGTAAAGAGAAACGCGGCTGGAACCATGACCGCAGTGGCCGCCAGGGCAAGACCCACGGAGCCTATAAGATTCACATACAGAAGCAGCGTGCAGGCGGTCGCCAGAACAAAGATGATCATAAGCGCGCGAAACGTCATATTTCGCTCGGCCCTCGGAATAGCCGACCGCTGCCCGGCGTGATCGGCGGACACCGTATAGAGACTGCGCACACCGGCAACGAGACCGCCACGAACCTTCCAGATGGAGTACAAGCCGCCCACGAGCATGGCGCCGACGCCGAGATAGCGCACCTGGGAACTCGAAAGCTCCCACGCCATGGCCACAGGCGCGGTGGCTTCGGTCTCGACGAAAGGCCCCACGATTGGAATGGCAACGAGCCAGCCAATGACACCGCCAAGAAAGATCTGGGACGCGATGCCCAGGCCGACGATATAACCCACGGCGAGCAGGGCCGGACTCAAGTCCGCACCGAGGTAGAACACACGCTGACCGATGGCGGTAGCCCCTTCCACCGTGCCGCGGACGACGCCCAGCCCGGTGCCGAGCAGCTTGAAGCACGCGCCCAGCCCCAGACCAACGATGATACCCCGAATACCCACGCCGCCACCCTGACCGGCCTGAAGCACTTCCGCACAGGCTACGCCCTCCGGATAGCGGAGGTCCTTGCGATCAACGATCAGGGTCTTGCGCAGGGGCACCATGAACACGATGCCCAGAAGCCCGCCGGTGAGAATGATGCCCGTGCTGATCCAGAAGTTGAAGGAGTCCCACACGCCCGCGATCAACAGGGCGGGCAGGGTGAAAATCGCTCCGGCGGCCAGACTTTCCCCCGTGGAGGCGATCGTCTGCGAGATATTGTTCTCCAAAATGGAGCCGCGTTTGAAAATCCCGCGCATTACGGCCATGCTGATGACGGCAGCAGGTATGGACGCGCTTACCGTCATGCCCACCTTGAGCCCCAGGTACACATTGGCCGCACCCATAATGATGGCCAGCAGCGTACCCAGCCCCAGCGACAGACCGGTGCATTCGGCCATTTCGTTGCCGTCGTTGCCCCGCCCCTGCTCGTGACTCATGGAAATCTCCTGTAATCGTCTAAGAGTGCTCGGAAGTATCAGTCCCGGCGCGGCTTGCGAACTGGATGGAGCCACTGCCCCGCCTGGGGGTCTGGCGTAAGCCGCGGACGGGCGTAACGATGGAGAGCGCAGAAGTATTCGGATATGGAGAGGCCGAGATGCTCCGCCGTCTCCCGAATCTCCTCGAACTCCTCGTCATGCATTCGAAATTTCAACTGCTTGGTCTTGAGGGTGTAGGAATCAAGACGGTGCGGCTTGACCTCCGACATTGCTTCCATAATCCTGCGTTCTGCGTCTTCCGATCCCATAAACATCACCCGGCGTTGTTTCTTTGTCTGCGAAGCACCCCACGTGCTCCCACCTCCGGCCTATCTTAGCACAGGGCATCGCATTGAAGACCTGACCCGGTTCAAGCTCCGGCGACGACAATTCGCGGTGGCTCCTCGCCGGAGAGATGGGTGGCACAGTCCCGGGCCACAAGGGTCCACCGCCCCCCGTCATACTCCGCCAGGGTGAGCGCGGCGTTACGTGAGCCAATGCCCTCCGCCGCGTCGTCCCCGAAGAACTCGCTTACAAATGCATGGCACACAAGGCCATGCGTGATAACTGCCACCCGCTCGGTCGCGAGGTGTGCCTGACTCGCAAAATGTTCAAAGGCCTTTCGTACGCGCAAGCGGAAATCCCGAACCCCCTCGCCCTCCGGCGGTATGAAGTCGATATCCGTAAAGAAGCGGGGTTCGTCGTCATAGGACTTTCCGGTCAGGAGTCCGGGATTCCGCTCCCGAAGTGCCGGGTCGTAATCCATCGGGGCTCCCGTGTGCGAAGCAACGATGCAGCCGGTCATGACGGCGCGGCGCAGGTCGCTGCAGATGATTCGGTCCAGCCGCTCCTCTTTCAGGCGATGAGCCAGCAGCGTGGCCTGCCGAATGCCGCGCCCATTCAAGGGAATTTCATGATAGCCCTGCATCATTCGGTTGCGGTTGAAGTCTGTTTCGCCGTGGCGGACGATGTAGAGTCTCATGGTCCTCGTGGTCTTTCCAGCCGGTCATTTTCTTGAGCGGCAACAACAAATTGCGCACATGTGTCACCATGAACGCTACAGTTTAGCGCATTGAACAGATCACATTACACTACTGCTCGACGCGGTCGCTTCTAACGCCTTGTGCCACGCCCGATTACTGTGTAATCATTCAGGCATCGAACTTGCTTGTCAAATTTACTTGCACACGCTGAACACTCGGTGAGTAAAGCGTACCCACCCAGGATTGACCTCCAACTCAAGGCAATCGGGCGCGGGGGCATTGTAGTGATAGTACACGATTTTGAATGCATAGAGGAGGCCTTTTCGAATGAACATAGCCGACGCCGGTAAACAGGGTTGCCTGGAGGCGATCTTTAATCCCAAGACTGTTGCCGTCATAGGCGCCACAGAGCAGCCCGGCAGCGTGGGCAGGACCATGCTGTGGAACCTGATCAGCAGTCCCTTCGGGGGCACGGTGTATGCCGTCAACCCCAAGCGCCACAACGTGCTCGGCATCAAGGCCTATCCAAACGTCACTTCCATTCCCGAGCCGGTCGACCTGGCCATTCTCGTCACGCCCGCCTCATCGATCCCCGAGATCGTACGCGAATGTGTGGCCTGCGGCGTGAAAGGCGCCATCATCATCTCGGCGGGTTTCAAGGAAGTCGGCGAAAAAGGGGCCGCCCTGGAGGCGGAAGTGCTGGCGGCGGCCGGCAACGGGCGCATGCGCATCATCGGCCCGAACTGTCTGGGCGTCATGAACCCCATCAAGGGAATGAACGCCACCTTCGCCAGCAGCATCGCCCGGCCCGGCAGTGTGGGCTTTATCAGTCAGAGCGGTGCCCTCTGTACGTCGATTCTCGACTGGAGCTACAGCGTCAACGTGGGCTTCAGCGCCTTCATCTCCATCGGTTCCATGCTGGATGTGGACTGGGGTGACCTGATCTACTATCTGGGCGACGATCCCAACACCAAGAGCATTGTGCTCTACATGGAATCCATCGGCAATGCCCGTTCCTTCCTCTCGGCGGCCCGGGAAGTGGCCCTGAGCAAGCCCATTATCGTGATCAAGGCCGGTCAGACCCAGGCTGCGGCTCAGGCGGCGGCCTCCCACACCGGCTCACTCGCAGGCAGCGATGGCGTACTTTCGGCGGCATTCCGCCGGACGGGGGTATCGCGCGTATACACCATAGCAAGCCTCTTCCAGATGGCCGACGTGCTGGAGAAGCAGCCGCGGCCCCGTGGACCCCGTTTGACCATTCTGACCAACGCCGGTGGTCCCGGTGTGCTCGCAACGGACGCCGTGATCGGCGATGGCGGCGAGCTGGCCGAGCTTTCGGAAGAGACGATCACGCAATTGAACGGCGTGTTGCCACAGGCCTGGAGCCACAGCAACCCGGTGGATATTCTCGGCGATGCCGGCCCGGATCGTTATGCCAAAGCCCTTGAGATAGCCTCGCGGGACCCCAACAGCGATGGCCTGCTGGTCGTGTTGACCCCTCAGGCCATGACCGACCCCACAAAGACGGCGGAAGAACTTGCCAAGGTGAAAATGGCCTCCAAGAAGCCGCTATTGGCAAGCTGGATGGGCGGCGACGGCGTTCAGGCGGGACGGGACATTCTAAACAGTCACGATATCCCCTGCTTCGACTATCCCGACACCGCCACGAAGGTGTTCAACCTGATGTGGCGCTATAACTACAACATTCGCGGTCTTTACGAGACGCCCATGCTGCCGCCGGACGAAACGGCCCAGGGGCCGGATCGCGGTCTTGTGGATAAACTCATCACGGATGCGCGCCAGGCCGGCAGGACCATCCTCCCCGAGCATGAATCCAAGAAGATTCTCGCGGCCTATGGTATTCCCGTAGTGCCGACGGAAGTCGCGCGCACCTCGGAAGAGGCGGTGGCTGCGGCCGATGCCATGGGCTATCCCGTGGTGCTCAAGCTGTACTCCAATACCATCACCCACAAGACGGACGTGGGCGGCGTTCAGTTGAACCTGAAGTCCGCGGTATCCGTGGCCGGGGCCTTCGACACCATTCTGAAGTCGGTCACCGAAAAGGCGGGAGCCGAGCACTTCGAGGGCGTCGTTGTTCAGCCCATGGTGCAGAACGAGGGCTATGAAATAATCATCGGCAGCAGTATCGATCCCCAGTTCGGACCCGTACTGCTCTTTGGCTCCGGCGGCCAATTGGTGGAGGTGTTCAAGGACAGCGCCCTGGGCCTGCCGCCTCTCAATACCACTCTCGCCCGGCGCATGATGGAACAGACCCGCATCTACGCCGCGCTCAAGGGTGTGCGCGGCCGCAAGCCTGTGGATTTGGTGGCGCTGGAACACCTCCTTGTCCGCTTCTCCAAGCTGGTCGTGGAACAGCCCTGGATTGCCGAAATCGACATCAATCCCCTGCTCGTTTCGCCCGATGGCCTCATCGCGCTGGATGGTCGGGTCGTGCTGCATGGCTTGGACGTCACCGAGGACAAGCTGCCCAAACTCGCTATTCGTCCCTATCCCCTGGAGTATTCCGAAGATTGGACGAGCAAGAAAGGCGAGACAATTCACATTCGCGCCATCCGTCCCGAAGATGAACCGCTCATGGTCGCCTTCCACAAGACGCTCTCAAGCGATACGGTCTATTACCGCTATCTTGGTTTGATCTCGCTGGACCAGCGCGTCAGTCACGAGCGCCTGACCCGCCTCTGCTTTATCGACTATGATCGCCAGATTGCCCTCGTCGGCGTCTGGAAGAATCCATCCACCGGGGTGGAAGAGATTATCGCGGTGGGCCGGATCGTCAAGGAGCACCGTTACGGCGAAGGCGAGTTCGCGATCGTGGTGAGCGACCACATTCAGGGTCACGGCATCGGTTCGGAACTGCTCCAGCGCCTGGTGAACATCGGGCGCAAGGAGGGCCTGAACCGAATTACAGGTTCCGTGCTGCCCGAGAATCGCGGTATGCTTCATGTCTGCCAGAAACTCGGGTTTGAGGCGACCCGCATCCCCGGCGAACCCACGCTCGTGGTCCGGGATTTGACCAAGCCCTGATACGAATTTAAGAACGGCGCGCCGGAAACGCGGAAGAATCCGGCGCGCTTTTTCTTTTCAGCGCATGACCGGGGCGACGCGCTCTCCGTTGGTGGTCACGATGTGTACTTCATGGGCGCGCGCCTTCGGGTGGAAGAATTCCCAGACGACCTTCTTCTCCCGCGTTACTTCGAAAATGCGGGGCTTCTCCGGATCCTGTTGGGCATAGCTGCAGATGACCGCGTTTCCATTGGGGAGCCGCTGCGCGCCGCAGGGGTCGCTGAGTCGCCCGCCCACATCGCCGTTGTCGAGGGACCAGGCCACGCTGTTGTCCGGCGCAAACTCCGCCACGCGATTTCCGTGGGTCAGGTTGACATGGATATTGCCATCCGGAAGCAGAATAGCCGTGAAAGGCCAACTATGCTCCTCCCGCCCGCCGAAAGCAGGCAGGTCTGTGGGTATGCTGCGCACGACCTCGCCCGCCGGTGTGTATTCCTTCACCTTAAAGGCGTGGAGATGGGGCACGAGATAGTTGCCATTGGGCAGTTTGCGGGCCATGCGCGTCTGCATGTGGATATCATCGGCTTCCGGCTGCAGGGGCACTTCACGGGTAGTCTTGCCCTCTGGAGAGAGCTCCAGAATGCGCGGGCGAGTCCCCCGCTCCACGATCATGGTTTGGCCATCCTCCAGGCGGAGGACCGTTCCGAGTTCGGCGTTCACCGGGTCCAATTTGTAGGACCAGACAATCTCCTGGGTGCCCGCTTTGAACTCACGGGCTTCATTGTCCACGGAAACGAGGACGTTGCCATTCTCCAGGATATAGCCGTCATGTGAAGCGCCGGGCGTTTCCCAAATGAGCCTGGAGTCCTCGTCGTAGAGATAGGTGCCCGTGGAGCCCGTGATGAGCAGACTGTGCCGTATTCCCCCGGCACTTTCCTGCCGGGGATTCGGTTTTTCCCTCGCCGGCGCGGCGTGAACCTCGGGGGCGCAGGACAAGAGGCAGGCCAGCGCCAAGAAGAATGCGGGGAAACGAAACATTACGGTGCTCTCCCATGGGGTGGGTTCGGGTCAGATACTGCTCGCCCGAACCGTATCACAGGAAACGCACAGGCCGCAAAGCGCCCTCACTCAGTCGGGCCGATCCAGCTTGTACGCGCGGATGCGCTGATAGAGGGTGTTCCGCGCGATACCGAGGAGCCGCGCGCTCTTGGCCACGTTCCAGTCCGTCTTCACGAGCGCATCCAGCACCTGATTCCGGTCCAGTTCCCGCGCACCGGGCACATCGGGCGCGGAGGGCGCGATTCCGGAACTATGGTTCGGTCGCTGCCCCACTTCTCTGGGAAGATGGTCGGGTCGTATCACCGTGTCGTGACAGACGATGAAAGCCCGTTCCAGACAGTTCTCCAGTTCCCGGATATTTCCCGACCAGGTATGGCGCAGCATGAGCTCGAGGGCTTCCGAGGACAAGCCCGCGATCTCCTTTCGGAAGGTCTGATTGAATTTCTTGCAGAGATGGTCGATCAGCAGGGGAATATCCACGCGCCGATCCCGCAGCGGCGGCAATTCGATACGCACGACGTTGAGGCGGTAGTAGAGATCCTCTCGGAAGGCGCCCTCGACTATGCGCTGCGCCAGATTCTTATTCGTCGAAGCGATAATACGGACATCCACTTTGATCGGACGTGTATCCCCCACCCGCTCGAATTCTCGCTCCTGGAGAACCCGCAACAGACGAAGCTGCAGACGCGGGGAAATGTCCCCCACTTCATCCAGAAGAATCGTGCCGCCATTGGCCGCTTCAAAGCGGCCAACACGGTCTTTGATCGCCCCGGTGAAGGCCCCTTTGACGTGGCCAAAGAGTTCGCTCTCAAGAATATCCTCCGCCAGTGCGGCGCAATTGACCTTCACGAAGGGTCCGTTGGCCCGGTGGCTCTTGTAGTGGAGGGCCGCCGCGACCAGTTCTTTACCCGTACCGCTTTCACCGTAGATGAGCACCGTCGAGTCCGTCTCGGCGACGTTCTCGATGAGATTGAACACTTCCGTCATGGGGGCGGACTTGCCGATCATGTCCTGGTACTGGTGCGAAGAGGCGAGCTGCTTTTCGAGACGTGTAATGTGGGTGAGATCGCGAAGGACCAGCACCGCACCGCCCGGTGAGACTCCCCCGTTGCCCAACGGCGTGGTGGACATCACCAGAACCTTCTCGCCGCTTCGCGCGAGCGTGGCTTCGACACGGAACTCGCCCACTTCGCCCCGGGTCGCCAGGGTTTTTCGCAGGGCCTCGGCCGCACGGTCAAGGCTGCCGGTGAACACATCGCGCGCCAGGCGGCCGGTTAGTTCGCTCAGATCTTCGCCGAGCATGTGGGCCGCCGCCGCGTTGACCTGGCGGATGATCCCCTGATCGTCCACCGTGACGATACCCTCGCGAACGGCATGGAAAATGGCCTCCAACTCCCGGCGGTAGGCGTCAGTCCGCGCCGCGTACTCGTCCCGTTCGGCGACGAGGCGGTTGTGCTCGAAGGCCAGGCGGACCACCCGCTTGAGGGCATCCCCCGTGACGGGCTTTGCCAGGTAGTCGAAGGCGCCGAGGCGCACGGCTTCCGCGGCGGTTTCCACGCTCGGCTCGCCCGTAATCATGATCACTTCCGTGCGGGAAGTGGCCTGGCGCACAAATCGGAGGAGATCCACGCCCGTATCGCCGCCGAGAATGATGTCCGTCACCACGACATCAAAGGTGCGCCGATCCAGCAGCGCCCGGGCGCTCTCATACGACGAGGCGGTTTCCACGTGGTAGCGATCCGCTTCCAGGAACCGCGCAAAGGTGAGGCGCAGTACGTCCTCGTCTTCGACTATCAGCACACTGTTCATTTGCCCTTACTCCAGCAACCCACGGTTGCCATGCCCCGTCGATGACGGGCCGTCCACGGGAAGGTACACTTTGAATCGCGCGAATTCGCCCGGCACACTCTCGACTTCGAAGAAACCACCGTGATCTTTGACAATGCCATCGGACACGGAAAGGCCCAGTCCCGTTCCTTTATCGCGGCCCTTGGTGGTGAAAAAAGGATCGAAAAGGCGCAGTCGGGTGGCCTCGGTCATGCCGATGCCATGGTCTTCCACCTTGACCTCCAGGTACGCCCGTCCCCGGATCTGGGCCTGGTCGATCCCGATCGTCATGATCTTGTTCGGCGAACCCCCGGGGTAGCGCTCGTCCAGCGCGTGGATCGCATTGATAATCAAGTTCATGAGCACCTGTTGAAGTTGCTCCCCCCGGCACCGTATGCGCGGGAGCGACTCGGGGATATTGAGTCGCAGCTCGATCAGCGATTTTTCTATCTTCTTGGCGCTCAGCGAAAGTACCGAATCCAGCACTTCGGTCATGCTGGCCTGGGAGTATTGCTCCTGCTGCTGACGCGAAAAGGTCAACAGTTTCTTCACAATAGTCGCAACGCGCTCGGCCTCGGAACGGATCAACTCCGCAAACTGCCGGTCGGGCGACGTGGCGGGCATGTTTTCGAGGAGAATGTCGGCGCAGTTGATCACGCCGTTGATCGGATTGTTGATCTCGTGGCCCACCCCCGCCGCAAGCTCGCCAATCGACGCCAGCTTCGAGGCCTGGATCACCTTCGCCTCGGCCTCCCGGCGCTCCACCGCCTCGCCCAGCGTCCGGGCTATCGCCTCCACCATGGTGCAGTCTTCCTGGGTCATGATGCCCGGAATGGAGGCGTCAATGGATTCGCGATATACGAGTTCCAACTTGCCCCGGCAGCGCCCGCCGACAATAATCGGGGCGCTGAAGGTCCAGGGGGTGGTGGAAACGGCCAACTCTTCGTAGACGTGGCCGTCAAACACGATCCGGGTTCGGGTGCGCTCCGGATGAGAACAGGCGGGCCGGATAAGCTGGGCGACGGAGCGAAAGATATCGGTTTCCACCGCCTGGCCTCGGATGACTTCCCCAACGCTGTAAAGGCATGTGATTTTCTTGTTGCGCTCTTTCAATTCGCCCAGAAGGCGCTCCTGCTCGCGGCGGGCTTCGTACTCAACCGAAATATCCCGAAGCAACCCGGAGAAGTAGCGCTCGGTCCCGAAGGCTACCTCGCTGATTGTGAGGTACACCGGTATCGTACTGCGGTCCTTGCGCTGCGCGACGACTTCCCGGCCAATCCCGATGATGCGCTGTTCTCCCGTTTCCAGATACCGCGCCAGATAGGCGTCGTGGTGGCGCGCGTAGGTGGTCGGCATAATCATATTGATATTGTTGCCGACGAGTTCCTCGCGCGTGAACCCGAACATACGCAGGGCCGCCGAGTTTACGTGCTGAATGATGCCCTTGTCGTTGATGGTCAGAATTCCATCTACCGCACTTTCAACCAGACCACGAAACCAGGCATCGTCGTCCCACTTGTTGACGACCTCTTCGACTTTGTCGGCCAATGGGTCATGTACCATTCGATCAAACCTTCAGGGTGTGGGTGGCCGGTCCTCGGCAATCCATCCTCATCGCCGCAGCTTCGGCTGCGGAATTGGATTCGCGTCACTAAATCTGGAAGACATGGAGCATGTTTCATGCCATGCGACGATTCAATAAGCAGCCGCTCAAAGGTGTTCAAAATGAACACGTTAGCAAGTCGCGAAGTTCAAACTCGCGGAACAAGCATAGACAAATTGCGCAACTATGGTCAAATTGAACAATGTTGACCCGACCAACTATATCAAAGGGCTCCAGGAAGTCACGATTTCGGTGAGATCACGCCGTCTGGCGGAAGCGGTGCTGCGGCACGGAAAATGCTCCTATAACTTCGACGGGCACCGCCCGCAGAGTACGTCTGAACTCGCCGGGGCGGGAATTTGAAGTAGTCAGACACGCGAAGGAGTTGACTCGCCATGTCGAGTAAAGCGAATGCTGAACACGGTTCGGCACAGAAAGAGAACATCGGTCGCAGTGTATTCAAGAACACGGTTCTGGCTTTTGCTGCGCTGCTTGTGGCCGCCGGGGTGTATTTCATTATGCCCGCGACGATGGAAGAGGGGGCGCGGCGCATGGCGACCATCTTCGCCCTTGCGGTGGTCCTGTGGATCACAGAGGCCATTCCCCTTTTCGCCACCAGCCTCGGCGTGATTGCCCTGGAGTCCTGGTGGGTGGCCCTGCCGACGGATGTCGGGGCGCACATGAAATATCAGGTAGTGTTCAACAGCCTGAGCAACCCTGTCATCTTTTTGTTCCTCGGCGGCTTCATCATGGCGAAGTCGGTTCAGAAGCATCGAATCGACGTGCAGATGGCGGCCCTGATGCTCCGCGCCTTCGGATCGCGCCCCCTGGCCGTACTGGCGGGCATCATGCTCATCACGGCGATCTTCAGCATGTGGATGAGCAACACGGCGACGACGGCCATGATGCTCATCATGGTGCAACCCTTTGTGGATCGCTTGCAGGAACGTGATCGCTTCCGGAAGGCCCTGGTCCTGGCGGTGCCCTTTGCGGCGAACATCGGCGGTATCGGCACCCCCATCGGCACGCCGCCCAATGCCATTGCCCTTGCCCAGTTGCAGACCGCCGGGCTGCATATTTCCTTTGTGAGCTGGATGGCCTTCGCCGTCCCCTTGATGCTGATTTCTCTCGTGCTGGTTTGGTTCCTGCTCGTGGTCCTCTTCAAACCCCGCACCGATCGCTTTGAGGTCAAGGTCGAGAGCAATTTCAAGGCCACCCCGGAAGCCATGACGGTCTATCTGACCTTTGCCATCACGGTGATTCTTTGGGTGACCGGTTCCTGGCACGGAATTCCGACGGAAGTAGTGGCCGTGCTTCCCGCCGCGGTCCTGACCATGACCCGCGTCATTTCGGAAAAGGACTTTAACCGCCTCGAGTGGAACATCCTCATGCTGATCGCGGGTGGTGTCGCCCTGGGTGACGGCATCACCAGCACCGGCCTGGACAAGTGGGTCGTCGCGGCGCTGCCATCGCAGGGGCTGAACTTCTTCATGTTGACCGGCCTCGTAGGTCTCATCGCCATCGGCCTGAGCACGGTTATCAGCAACAGTGTGGCCGCCCTGATTCTAGTCCCCATTGGCCTGGCCATGGCTGCCGGTATTGGCAGCTCCACGATTCAGCTTCAGGTACTGGCGGCCATGTGCGCCATCATGACCAGCTTCGCCATGAGCCTGCCCATCTCGACACCGCCCAACGCCATAGCCTACGGCACGGGCGAAGTTCGAAATCGCGACATGATGATCTCCGGCGGTATCATTGGCGTGGTCGCCAGCGTGGTGGTGATTTTGACCGGGCCCTTCGTCATCGAACACATCCTCACCTGGGTGGGTTGAGAAGCGCCGTAGCTGCATCATTGGCCAGCAACAGTACGTGTCGGCTCCCCACGGGGCGGTCCACCAGAATCGTGGCGGGAATCTCGCCCGGATAGAGCGGTAACAGCCAGCGCCAGTCCTCTTCCTGTATAAAGGCGAAGGCGGGCGCTGGTTCTTTGAGCAGGTTAATAAAATCCGCGATGGCCTTCTGGAGATCGGCTTCAAAGGCGCGGATGGCCGCCTCATCTTCGTGCCCGGCGACGGCCGACTCAATGGCGTCAAAAAGGGCCTGCCGCTCTTCCGGGGTCACGTGTTGAAGGTTTGCAACCGGGACCTCGTCCACCGCTTTGGCAATGGTCTTTCTGGCGTCCTTTTGAAGTTTGGCCTGCTCCATGATCGTATCGGGTGTAATCTCGCCCACGAGCCCGGTGAGCACGGGGGTGTGGAAGTGTCGGGCGTAGTAGACGTACTCCTCGCGGGAAAAGCCGACGGAATACAGCTTGAAGTCCACACCGGCCTCGGCCAGGGCCCGCACGGGTTCACAGATGGGCCGGGCGGACTTGAAATGGTTGATCTCGGGATAAGCGGTGAAAACCGCCAGACTATAGATCAAGAGCGTCTGAACCGCCATGACCGGCGGCGTCATAGCGCCCCCGCGTTTCAGGAGCAACAGCATTCCCGCCAGCCCGGTGACGGCCCCCGCGCCGGCAAGCAGGTATACGCGCCAGATCGCCTGCGCCTCGATCGGGCTGAAGGCCAGGGCCACCGGCGCCACGGCAAAGAGCGTCAGCAAGACGGACCAGGCGACGCCGCCGCGCAGCAGCCACTTCAGGTTTCCTGTTTTGCGCAGATGGACTATGGCGGCACCGAAGAGCATGGCGAAAACGGGAAGCAGGGGCAGGAGATAGAGCTCCCGCTTTCCGATGGATATGGAAAAGAAGATCAGTGCGGGCACGAGCCACGAATGGATGGCCCACATGGCCTTGGAGGACTTTCGGCTCTTCCAGGCCCAATAGAGCACCGGCGGCGCGATGAAGGTCCAGGGAATCAAGTCCACCGGCAGGGTTTCAAGGTAATACCAGGGGGGCTGGGCCTTGCTCACGCCCAACAGGAAGCGCCCGAGGGTGTTTCGAAAGAGATTCTCCCCCATGCCCGATTGCACGGCTTCCGCGGCAGTATCCGCACCATACATACGGGCCGGCACGTACCACAGGAGGGTAACGCCGATGGCAAAGAGCGAACCCAGGACCCAGTGGGTCTGCTTACGGGGCTCGGGTTTCTTCCAGTAGAATCCGACGAGGAAGAGGAGCGGGAATACGAGGGCGGGCGGCCCCTTGGCGAGCATGCCCGCGCCAATCGCGGTGTAGGCGAGGGCGAGCCAGGCGCTCTTTCGTTCGTCATCCCATCGCCAGAAGGCGTAGAGGGCCGTGATCATGGAGGCGGTCAGCAGTACATCGATCTGGCCTCTTCGGGCCTGATACCAGAAACGGAAACACGTGATCAGCACGATGGCGGCCCAGAAGGCCACTTCCGCGTTGAACATGCGTCGTGCGAGCAGAAAGACAAGTCCCACGACGTATATGCCCGAGAGAATCGAGGGAAGGCGCGCCGCCCACTCGTTTGTCTCATCCAGGAGCGCTCCGAAGGCCGCCATGGACCAGAACAGGAGCGGCGGTTTCTCGGTGTACACCTCGCCATTGACGCGGGGAACGAGATAGCCGGTCTCCCCCATTTCCCTGGCCACTTCGGCGTAGCGTGGCTCGTCGGGCGGCCACAGGTCGTAGCCGCCGGCGTTGAGACTGAATACCAGGGCGGCCAGGGCGAGCAGGCCCAGAAGGATCTTCGTGTCGCGGGTCATGTCGAGATTCCAGAGTACAGGCCGCGCCTGTCACGGGGTTGGAAGGGAGCCCTGATCGTATCATCCGCCGCGCGGCAACTACAACGGGCGACGTCATCCAGTTCACATCGAAGGACGGAAACCGCTATGATAAGCCCCGTCGGGGTTGCAGTACGTTCGGCACCAGACCATTTTTTCATAGAAGGAGATTCGGGTGAGTTCCACCGATACACAACAACGCATAGCGGTCATTATGGCGGGCGGTTCCGGCGAGCGATTCTGGCCGGTTTCCAGGCGACTTCACCCGAAGCAATTGCTTCGGCTTACCAGCCCGACGGACACCATGCTCCATGAGTCCGTAAACCGCCTTACGCCCCTTATCTCACCGGAGCACATCTACGTGCAGACCAGCGAAGAGCTGGTTCCGGCAATTCGGGCCGCCAAACTTGGCATTCCCGATGAGAATGTGATTGCGGAACCCTGCCGACGCAATACGGCGGGTTGTCTGGCCTATGCCGCGGCCCACATGCTTGCGCGCTATGGCGGCGATGGAAGCAACCTGAGCATGGCCGTGGTCACGGCCGACCACCGTATCGGCGACAATAAGGCTTTCGCGGAAACGGTTTCAAAGATTCTGAGTGTCGTGGAGTCCGAACCCGTACTCGGCACCATCGGCATTCCGCCGACTCGGCCATCAACGGGTTTCGGCTACATTCAGGCGATTCTCGATGAGAAGCCGCAGGACCTCGGCTCCGTACCTCAGTCGTTTACGGTGCAGGCCTTCCGCGAAAAGCCCCCGTTGGACGTGGCCAAGTCTTATGTGGCCAGCGGCGACTATTTCTGGAACAGCGGCATGTTCTTCTGGAACATCGCGACCTTTGTAAAGGAATTCGACGCGGCGGATCCGGCCTATGGCCAGGCGATTCGCGCGATGGCGGCGGCCAAGGCTGATGGCGACAATGATAAGGTCGTCAAGATTTTTGAAGGGCTCATCAGCATTTCCATCGACTACGCCCTGATGGAAAAAGCCAACAAAGTGGCCATGGTGAACGCCACCTTCGCCTGGGACGATATCGGCACGTGGTCGGCACTCGAACGTTCGCGCGAAGCGGACGAACAGGGCAATGTAACCCAGGGTGACCCGGTGCTTATCGACAGCGAAGGCTGTATCGTGTATAACGATGAAGGTGCGGACGCCCGGGCGGTGGCGGTGATAGGCGTGACGGATCTGGTGGTGGTGGTGACGAAAGATGCTGTGCTCGTGGTGCCTAAAGACCAGACGGAAGATGTGAAACGGGCTGTTCAGGCCTTGCAGGCCCGAAACGCGAAGCAGTTGTAGTCCAAAATCAATGCCGCCCGATAGATTCATATCGGGCGGCATTTTTCTTACTGCTTACTTGGACAGGTAGCCCTTCGGCAATACCGCCGGCGGGGTGTAGGTGAAGGGCATCGTCTCGGGGAGCACCTTCACCGGCGTGGTGTACTTCAGTGCGGTCCCTCCCGGGCCTTCAAAGGTCAACTCGACCATCTGCGCGGTCCACCCCTTTTCGGGGGTCTGAAGTTTCACGCGATAGGTGCCGTCGGCCTCGGCCTTGACCTTCTTGTCCTTCCAGATCTTGCCGACGACGTCCACACGAAAGTCGCGGGTCTCGCTGTTGGTGGCGGACCAATAGCGCACGGACTTGGGCTTCGTCGCCGACTTTACGACCAGGCTATCGCCCTCGAAGGCCCAACTGTATTGCGGCAGCGGGGTCTTGCTGATAATGCAGTGATAAAAAGACACGAGGGAGTACAGCGCATCCGAACCATCAAGGCCGTGACCGGCGTTGGGCACATAGCGGAGGTACTTCTCCCCTTTCAGATCATCCCAATAGAACTGCGAAGAATCGGGCAGAAAAAATTGGTCGCCGCAGGCGTTCACGATAAACTTGGGCATGGTGTAGCGGTCAATGTAGCTGTAAGGTTCTACCAATTGAAGCAGGGCGTCGTATTCCGGCGTACCCATCCAGTCCATGAGACCGGCATTCTGGTAGTCACCCACGGCCGGCGCCCAGAAGCCATAGGCTTCCCAGTGGTGCTTGAAAGACTCCTTGATATTGAGCAGGTCGATCACAAAGGGCACAATGGCCACGACCCGCTTGTCCACCGCCGCCGTCGTCCACGTGGTCCAGCCACGCTTCGATCCGCCGGCCACCACAAAATTGTTGATGGTATGTTTGCCGGCTTCGTCCGTCGCGGCAAAGGCTTGCACCGCGTCCATCGCCCGGACCGCGCTCTTGGTCATGGGCAGGCGCGCGGGCCAGGATTCGTCGCCGGTGCGGAGGAATTTGTCCCACGTGTAGGCGATGAGATCGTCCTCGGTGCGCTTCTTGCCATCCTTCGCGAATTCAAGGGGCTGGTTGGGCACCATGGATAATTCGACAACGACCGAACTGGTCAGCTTGGCCATCTGGGCGAACTCTTTGTTGATTTCGTCGGGCGCTTCGTTTCCATTGTTGCCGCCGCCGATGAAAAGCAGGGCCGTGTCATATTTCACTTCGTCCGGGACGGTAACCGTAACCCAGTGTCGCCATTCGGTCCGGTCGACCTCTTCAGGGGTGCGCCAGTTCTGGGAGACCATGTTCAGGACATACTGGGTGACCCCTTCTTTGCTCAATGAACCCTCGACTTTCCAGGAAAAGCTGGGATCGGGCGCGTGCACGTAGCGGTCCAGGGCGGTTTCCGCCGCGGCCTTGGGCGCCTGGGACTCCGCTACAACGCCGGTATCGGCCAGTGCGAGACCCAGAAAGAGGGGTACCAGTATTTTTGAGATCGGGCGGACTTTCAAGCTGCTCTCCTTTGCCGGAACGCTATCCGGATGCTGATTGGACTAGACTGGGCCCCTCGACCAGCGGTTTCAACGAAAAGGCCCCGGCAGCAGACCTGATTACTACCGGGGCCGGATTCTCGGAACTTCAGTTTTCGCTTTCTTTCGCGGGTGCCGCTGCGCCCGGAAGCTGGGGCGGAACCGCCGTGCTTACCACGGGCGTGGGCTCCGTGACCGTTCCCTTGGGAATGCGCGATGGCGTCCTCCCCACCTGGGTCACCCGGGCCGGCCGGACTTTGAAGGGGATGCGAATTTCGGGCGTGTCGGGCAGATTGGTCCGCACGATGAGCTCTTTGTCCTTCAGAGAGTTGTCCAGCGGCATCTCGCTCAGCTTGATGTGGTAGTCATTCTCCTTGCGTTTGATCAGTTCGGCTTTCATGCCTTCGATCGGCGCGATGACTTCCAGCAATTCGAATGATTTGGTCCGACCGGCGACCACCTGGAGGTACTGGGTCGAACGGGCAGCGTTTGGATCGGTGCTGGACTGGATCGTGACGAAATTCGGCTGAACCGTCAGCGCCCCGATGACATGACCGAAGACCCGTGCTTCCAGTTGCGGACGGGTGGTCTCGCTGGTGGTAATCTTGATGGTCCCGCTGATGTTGCCGGGCATGAGATTGGGATTCGTGGTGGCGATGATCTTGTATTCCTTGCCGGGGGTAACCGTTTCCACGACCGTCTGTATCGGGGCCGCGCCTTCGACCGTCACTTCTTTCACTTCAAAGGAGTAACCCTCCTTTGTGGTGTGCAGTTTAATCGGAAGGACGTGGGGCTCGTTGTCGATAATCTTGCCGAAGTTGAGCATGCCCGGTTCCATCATGATCAGGGCCAGGGCCGTACCCTTGAGCTCAAGGTAGTACTGAGGCGTTTCCGGATCGTTGGTAAGCACCGTAATCTTCTTGGTCTGCGGGCCCTGCTTGCCCTTGAGGTTGAAGGTTACCCCGACCTTGGTTTCTTCGCCCGGCGCCAGCGTGTTGACTTCCGGTTTGGCGACGGTGCACCCGCAGGTCGTCTTTACTTCCGTGATCTGGAGGGGCTCGTCGCCCGCATTTTTGATCACAAAATCGTGGGTGACCTTGCCCTCGTTGTCCTGTTCGCCAAACTCGTAAACCGGCGCCGGACTCATGATGATAGGGGCCGCCTGACTTGCGGAACCAAAAACTCCCAGGCCGACAACGGCCACGATGGTGGCAAGGGCCCTGCACATACTAGATTTCACGTTCTTTACTCCTGTGTGGCACCCGGATTTATCGGTGTGCCTTGGTTCAGTGCCCCACGCTGCATCTTATCTCGGGAATGCTATAACGACCGGCTTTTCCCGTTCGTTGACCATCTCAAAAGGCAACTGTCTCACTTCCGACGCCTGCGCGTCATAGAAGTACAGGCGAGACGTTGAGGACTCTCGCCCATGTCCGTCGGCCCAGAAGGACAAAAAGCCGTCCTGCGCGCCCAGAGGCCGCCGGGCGTAAGTGTGATTCATCGCACTGCCGCCGGTCAACTGCCGCACCCGCGACCAGGTCTGGCCATAGTCCTCGCTCTGCCAGAGGGCCATTTCCCCGCCGGGATTATAGGCCTGGGGCCCGGTTTCGGTAGCCCCGATAACCCTGATCAGGCCCTTTTCCCCAATATAGAGCGAGCCGAAGTCGTAGTTGTTGTCCGACTCGGTGATTTCGTGGAATTCCCAGGCCGTGCCATTCCAGCGGGCCAGCGTCCAGAGGCGCGGACCGCCCTCAGGGCCCGAAACCCAGCTTTTCGCGGTCATGTAGAGCAGATGGGGATTCCCCGCTTCGTCATAGTTCAAATCCATCGTATACACCAGCAGTCCCTCGGCCGCGTAGTCCCGCACGAGGGCCGGATTCTGAATTTCGGTAAGGGGTATGGATACCGACGCGCCGTCCGCAGCCGACCAGGTCTTGCCGAGGTCAGGCGTGTGCATGTAGTACAGATTGGTGCGGAAATTGAGTCCTTTTCCGGCCGGGTGGTAGTTGAAAAAGCTCCCCACGCGCCCTTTCCACGGCCAGCTTACCTGGTAGTGCCCTTCTTCGATGTGGGCCATGGCCACCCGGTCGCTCCAGGTGCGTCCATCCGGACTCGTGCGGAAATATAGGCCCCGTCCGTCCTTGTACCAGGTATGGAGGAAGAAAAAGCCCTGCCCCTCGATGTACCACGGCTGGGGATAGGAATAATTAAAATCCGCCACCTGCTCGAAGGCCGTGATGTCATAGGGCTTCAGGCTCCTGAAGATCCAGGAGGGCGGCTCATTGCCGTGGGCACTGGCAAAGACGAAGAGGTAACCCTCGGCGTCGATGGAGAGCACCGGGTTGTCGTGGGCGTCGGTCGTCTTCTTGTCGATGATTTTGACCGGTTGGGGCACTTCCCCGGTTGCATGGTCGTACCAGGAGACCATTTCCCAGAGGGAATCGCCCGTCTCGGAGGTGCCGCCGTAGACAAAAAAGGTCTTGTTCACCGCCGGGGCGTATATCGCCATGGGGATGTGGTTGGCGCAATAGGTGCCCAGGCCCCCGCTGTATTTGTAGACATACTCGTTATTCGTCTTCTGGTTGGCGTACCAGATACCCCGGTAGCCCGTCACCGGCTCGCCGATGGGAGGCTGGGGAGCGTCGGCCATGGCGGGCAGAAGGAAAATGAGGGCAACGAGAAAAGCCGTGATTTTAGACATCGTTTGGTTCGCTCTCAGGTCTTCATTGCATTTCGGGCCGCAGTTTAGTAAGTTTGTGGGCTGTCATTGTAGGGAATATTTCCCGTCCGTGGCAATCCCGCAAGTTCTTACCCAAAGTAGTTAACGGAGAGGAGAATATCATGTTTCGCACAGTACGCAAGCTGGCGCTCGCCGCGGCCGTCGCCGCGATGCCGCTGGCTGTCCAGGCCGCCGACGTGGCCGAGGGCAACTGGATCAACCTGTTCGACGGAGAAAGCCTGTTCGGCTGGACCCAGTTCGGCAATGTCGGCTGGGAAGCCGGCAACGGCGTTCTTTCCGCCAGCACCGGCGACGGCGGCTGGGTGGCCACCACGAGCCAGTTCAAGAATTTTGAGCTGAGCGCCGAAGTGAAAATGGAAGGCCCCGGCACCATGGGCCTGGCAGTCCGCGCCGGTCTCGAAGGCCACGCCAATGAAAACGGCGGCGGCACCATCTTCTACGGCAATGAAAATAACGACAACCAGTGGCACACCATCCATGTGAAGGCCGTCGGCGATGCCATCGAAGCCAACATCGACGGCGCCCCCGTTGAAGTCAAGGCCAGCCGCGACAAAGGCTATATCATCATCCAGTACCACCGCTATCACCGCTTCCGGGCTCACCCCTTCAGCCTGTCGGTACAGAACGTGAAGCTGCGCCCCCTGGGACTCTCCCCCATCTTCAACGGACAGAACCTCGACGGCTGGAACATCATCCCCGAGAAGAAGTCTGAATTCTCCGTCGTCGAAGGCGCCATCAACATTAAGAATGGCAACGGCCAGATCGAGACCGCCGGGCTCTACAAGGACTTCGTCCTCCAGCTCGACATTATCTCCAACGGCGAACGCCTTAACAGCGGCGTATTCTTCCGCGGTCCCGTGGGTGTGTTCTGGAAGGGCTACGAGTCCCAGGTCCGCAACGACTGGAAGGGCGATGATCGCAGTGCCCCCAACGACTTCGGTACCGGTGGCAACTACGGCAACCAGGAGACCCGCAAGGTCGTTTCCACCGATCACGAATGGTTCCAGAAGACCATCGTGGCCGACGGCAACCATACCGCCGTGTGGATCAACGGTTACCTTGTGAGCGACTTCTACGACGCTCGTCCCCTCAGCCCCGAAAACGACGGCAAGAACGGCTACGTCCCCGGCCCCGGCACGATCCACCTCCAGGGCCACGATCCGACAACCGACCTGTCCTTCAAGAACATCAACATCCAGGAATACTAGTCCCTGGGTGTACAGACACAATGCCAGAGGCGGCCTTCGGGCCGCCTCTTTCTTTGCACGACGACCGGCTCGTCTAGCGTCGAAAGCCCAATCGGAAACTGTACCCATAGAAAAGTCGCCGTATGCATTCCATTCGGTATGTCCACCTGGGTAGGCGGTTTCCGGGGACGGACCCGCGCGCGCACTTCGGCTGGGGCAAGGCAGACCGAGGCCCTTCACCACACCGAGCCTCGGCACAGGAGCACCGTGAGGCGGGAGCCTGTCCCGAGCGGGCGTTAGCGGGGAGACCCGCACGACACGCCGTCGCGACCTTAGTACCGATACCTTGCTGGAATTGCTGGGGGTCAAGACAGAGTTGTACGTAGCGGGGATGGACGTGCTCGAAGGATTTCGTGCGAGTGCACGAACGACGGCGGCGCCAGCGGCGCGGTAGTGTGGACGCTTCGCAGGGGAACAGTCCTCCGGCTCCGGAGTTTCGACGCCCACCTGGCCCTGCGACACGACTTCAATCGAACGACACGTGCCAGGAGGATGCAGTCCCCATGGGGCAGCCGACGGGACCGTCCTGCGGACAAGGCAGAGGGGCACAGCGCAGGCTCCCCCGCGCCAACAGGAACAACTGTCCGAACGAAGGCCCCCACAATTCGCGGGACCGTCCCGCGATTTTAAAAACGGGGGACAGTCCTGAATGGCACTTACTTAAGGACTGGTGCGAAGAAAAAGACTCCACGGGTGCCACCCTCAAGTGGGGCAGCTTCGCTGCGGGAGCTTGTGGGTGATGAGACTTCACGCCGACAGAAACTGCTTCAAAGCCAGTAAAAACCAGCACAAAGTATCGTCCAAAGTTTAGCTTTCTGAACCCACCACACCCACAAGCTTCCCCCGCTGCGCTCCTCCGCTTGAGGGTGGCACCCGGCGTGGCCCTCGATAATCTGCGATTACTCCCGTTAAGTAAGTGCCATTCGGGACAGACTAGGGCTTTTATAGGTCACTGTCCCCGTTTCCCCCATGTTTATTGTGTCTGGCGGCCCTCCAATCAAGGAATCTCCATACGCACCACTGAACATAGAGCACAATGGGCAGAAGAAGCAACATTATCACCGGAACAACAATAACGTGAAAATGTTGGGCTCCCGAGACGTCATTCGTAGGCTTTCCTAAAACCCAAAAGAGCATAAATACGAAGTAGTATCCCAACACAGCGATTCCCTGCTGAAGCCGTCGCACATTGGAAGATACGAGAGCTAACACTAAGGCTAGCATGGGAATACTCAACCAGTACCCCGCCACTGCGGCACTAGGTCGCAACCCAAGGAGATTTGCATCCCTGCGCGTAAGGTGGATTCCAACTAGCAGGAGCACGCCCACCGCAATCGTAATGGCGAGATATTTGCTGAGTTTCATTTTGACTATCCTAGAACTCGCTGTTGAGCTAGTCAATCAGCAATGAGAGTTTCACTACATCACGACCTGAAGAAACACGAAATCTCGCAATGCAATTAGCGTCGATCATTGAGATATATCATACTAGTGGTCAGATCAGGTTGATGAGTTTTTAATCGCAGTGACGACGAAATCGAATTCGTCCCTGCCCGACAGGTAAGAAGGAGGCACACTTCCTGAGATGTTGGAAACACTTTAAGAATATATCGCCCCGTAAATCTAGGCCAATTCATTAGTTGGCAGTAATAATCGGCGAAGCAGTTCCACTTCCACTCCATTGTTCGTTCCAATTGGCATGTATGTCGTAGGGTATTCCAATACCCATTTCGAACCCATATCCTGTCGGATCTCGGAAACTATCGTTAAAGCTAAAATTTGAACTGCACTGATAGGTATATTTTCTCGTTCTGCAGTCTAACACAACTGAGCATCTGCCATTTTGATAAAGGCGATGCCAACCAATGGACCACAATGGATTTGTATAGGGGTTATCAACACTGCCAGGCCCCCTTGCGACATCTATCCCCTGGCTCCCAGAATTACCTACCGAGCCGCTAGCCCATCGCAACCCCTCAGTAACAAAGCACTTGAAGGCAAGCCTATCGGCAAATTGCGTTGCGCGAGTTGTCAAGTCACGCTTTTGTGCATTAACAAATTTTTTCACCAAGTGGTGAGCTCTATAGTTATCCAGCAGCCCGACATCCTTTAGGTTTATGCTTTGACCCCATCCAAAATAGTACCACCATACAAAGTCATAACTACTCCACTCTCCCCCGCTAATATCTACTCTCGTAACAGGATTCTCACCCGCGTAGACATAGACGTTAGGTCCATCAACCATACCTTGGGGATCACGTGCAAGCCAACGTGAAGAATCTATGGAATAATCTCGGTATTGAGCATGGTAAAGATTTACCCTCGCATCATATTCATGCCCCCCATATACTGAATCAACACTTACTGGCAAAGTGTTGTCGTGGCTGGCTCCGAAGGGAACAAAATCTGCGGTGCCCAATTCGATTCTTGAAGCATTGTACGCACTCCGCGTGGAACCTAGGTGGTCTGTCGCTAGATAATTGTACGTGCCTGACGCGGGACTGCTTCCAAGAATATCGGCTTGTCCCTTCATGTGTGTCTTTAGCAATGGACCATCACCAAGCCCGGTTCCTTGCCCTTCCTCTTGTATTGCCTGGTCTTTTTTCCAATTGTACCAAGTAAAGCTAGTTCCATCATCGCGCGATCTCCTGTTCCCATCGCCGCCCGTCTCGTAGGTCACATTCCCTTCTCCGGGGAAGTCGCTCGTGACGCTGTAGAGCTTACCGCCGTAGCGATAGGCATAGGTAGCGTCGTGGGTGCCGTCGTCTCGGGTCGCCAGACGGCCCCAGTCGTCATAGGTCATGGTGGTGGTAACGCCGTTCTTCGCGTGGGTGATTTGCTCGTTGGCGTTGTTGTAGGTGAAGGCTTCCGTGGTGCTTCGGGTGCCCGCGATGAGCTGGATGTTGTCGAAGCCATGCTCGGAGTTGGCCTGGGCGCGGAAGTAAGCCGCGCGCACTGTGGTGGTCTTCGTCGTGGTGGTCGAGATGATCTCGTTGAAGTCCTCCCCTTCCGCACCCCAGTAGATTTTCACCGAGGTTCCGTCCAAGTTGGCCCGGAGTTTATACCAGGTATTCTGGGCCACCGTTGTAGTGTAAGTTGCAAGCGTAGAGGAAGTGCCTCCGTCTACCTGTTGCAATTTGATATTGCCTGGATTCAACTCCAAATAGAGACGGTTGTTCCCGTCGATGGTGCGAAGATAAACATCCACGCGTCCGGTGCTACTGTAGCGGACATAATCGAAGCTCAGATCGTGGTCGGCATCCGTCTCGCTCAGGTACAGGTCGCGCACCGTCGTATCAAGGGTGTTCTTCAATACCCCGCCCGATACGGTATAGTTCGCCGTGTTCCCCGACCAGCCGGTGTGATTGCCATCCTCGAAGTCGTCATACCACGGGACTTTTTTCGTCAGCATGTTGTCGGCATCGTCATAGGTGTATTCATAGGTCGCCAGGATGGTGGGTGTGGCATGGTTGCCCCGAATGGCATCGGTCAAGCGGTCGCGACCGTCGTAGTCATATTCCCAATAGGAACCATCCTCCTGGTCGATGCGGGTGATGTTGCCGCCATCATCGAAGGTATAGTCGAAGCCCTGCTTGACCGTGGTCCCGTCCTTGTGGTGGATGGAGTTCTGTCGGCCCGACGTGTCGTAGGTGTATTCCGTGTGCATACCATTGGGGATGTCGACCTGCGCCAGTCGGTTTCCCGTATCATAGGTGTAGGTCCAAACCTTGCTGCCCGGCGCGGTGAGTGTCGCCAGTTGGCCGATGTCGTTATAGGTATAAGCGGTGGTGTTGCCGTGGTAGTCCACTATGGACAACACATTCCCCGCGTTGTCGTAAGTGTAAGTGAGCACGGAGTCATCATAATCCGTTATTGTCTCAAGACGGCCCACGGCGTCATAGCCATAGCGAAGCCCGTCCACGGCATCCAGCCAATCCGTCAGCTTTACCAGGCGACCTTCGCCGTCATACTCGTAGTTCGCGGTGTAGGTGCTCGTTCCATACTCCACGGATTCAACCTGCCCCGTGGTGCTGCTGTAGGCATAGGTCGTTGGATCTACCGTGCCCGAAGTGCCCGCACCAACCGATTCCTTGCGACCAGCCGCATCATAGAAGTAGTGGATCTCCTTGCCGATTTCGTCCGTCACCTTGGTCAGACGAAACGCGGAATCATAGGTGTTGGTTGTCTCGTGGCCGAGCGAATCGCTTACCGTAACCAACTGGCCGAGGCTGTCGTAGGCGTAGTCAATATCACCCACGGCATCCGTCACTTTGACTGCCCGGCCCATGTGATCATAGTCGTAGCTTGTTATGTTACCGCCGAAATCCGTGCGCGAAGCCACCTGGCCCAACGCGTTGTAGGCAATGGTGGAGGTGATGGTGCTGCCCGCCGGGCGAGTAATCGTCGTGAGGCGATTCATGCTGTCGTAAGTGTAGTCGGTCTCGATACCCGCCGCGTCAATGGTGGTCTCCAAGAGGCCGTCCGCGTTGTAGATCCACTCGGTCTCATGGCTTAGGGCGTCGGTCTTCTTTATCAATTTCGAACCGCCGCCACAGCCACCGCAGCCGGGACCACCATATTCGTATTCCGTCACCTCCCCGCGCGGATCTGTCATTTCAATCATATTGCCGAGATCATCGTACACATAACTTGTGGTAATGGCGAGTCCAGAGGGATCCTGTACTGTTTCCTCCAGTCGGCCCAAAGTATCGTACGTATAGACAGTCTCCACTCCTGTCGGGCTTATGTCCTTGGTAACCTGACCATAGGCATCATATTCGTGCTGGATGCCCGCAGCGTCCAGAGAAGGATGGGTCGTCTTTTCGAGGTTATGGTTTGCGTCGTACTCATTGACGGTTTCGATACCCGCCCCATCGATGGTGCTTTCAACCCAGAGACCTGATGGGTCGTACTCGTATTCCGTCACGGGCCCCGTACCGTTGCTTGCCGTAAGTGCCTGGCCTACAGCGTTGTAGGTATACTCCGCGTAGTCCACGCTGCCGGGCGCTGTCACCTCTGTTAGATTACGATCTGCGTCGTAGGTGTTGGTCCAGCGTTCATAGGTAGTAGAATCAATGTAGTAGTCGGAATATCGCGAAAGACTCGTGTCTCCGGTCACCGGCGTTTTCACCTGCTTCGCAAGTAATGTCGCGCCATCCCAGTTGGTGTTTGTGGACGCATTTGTTGTAATGCTTCTGTCGTAGACTGTGGTGAGACCGTCCACATTGTCGACTTCTATCTTATGGGCCTCGTAGAGCGAAAGACTGTTCAGCCCAAAGGCCCAAGCGAAGTCCGTTTCCACGCCCCTCTTGTTCGTAATTTTGGTGATAAAACGCGATCCAGACAAACTACCGCTGGTGCCGTACTCGTACTCCACCGTCTTTGCGGCGTGGTCGGTGACGGTAACCAATTCGCTGGATCCGTTGTAAGCAAAGGATACCGAATTGAGTACGGTGCTGTTCTTCTTCAACTCCACCTTTGTGATGAGGTTGCCGCTGTAGGTGAAGGCCAGGTGTTGGGCATCTCCCGCCGGAGACTGTACTTTGGTCAATTTTCCCAAGGCCACGCTGGCATTGTCGTATGTAAAGGTAACAGTATTCCCCATCGCGTCCACAAGGGATTCGACGCGGGCGATGAAGTCCCCCGACGTGGTGGAAGGACTAAACTCGATTCTTGATCCACTGCCTGTTTCCAGCGTGAAGGCCAACGTGGTGGTATTGCGTTTCAGCACGTTGGCTAGCTCATCTGGATTCGCAGTCGCGGAGCGCTTATAGATATTGTAACCGCCCGCAGTGGAATCGAGGGTGTAGGTCCGGTAAATACCCTGAGCGTCCCAATAGAGCACGGTACCCGGCGTTGCCCCGCCAGACGTGCGCAAATGCAGGTTATAACTGTGGGACCATCCAAGGCCGATATTATTCTCCCACCACTTAGCGGTACTCGATGTCTCCGTACGAGGGGAGCCTTTCTCCGCGCGGTAGCTGCGACTAAAGGCGAGTCCCGAAGCACCCCGTGTTTTGAGCGACAAGTCTAACTCGTTCAGATTCAGCGACGTCGTAAATGGATCAATCTCGGCATTTACTCCGGGAGAATTCACTCCAATCGTTGGTATTCCAACGGAAGATTTGGGCAGATCAGGTGGGATGCTGACCGGCCCCCCGCCTCCTCGCAATTCTTCCATCGCGGCCGGTGGGAGCGCCTTCGCAATCGGTGGAACACTGTTGCCCAACACCAGGGCCTGGCCCGCCCAGCGCTTCGCGAAGGTGGCGAGATTCAGCGCGGACTCGGGTTGTCCGGAATCGTAGATGCGCAGTTGTTCACCCGCGACTTGAGAGACAAGGACGAAGTGGTTGCCATCCAGCAGCGCGACGAAGGGTATCGACACTTCGGCAAGATCGTTGGCCTGAATGCCCGTGAGGGGGAGTCCTTTTGCATCCGCCGCGCGGGAGAGGGCTGCCATAGTGGTGCCAGTACCGTCGGTTCCGGCCAGGGTCGCAAGCTCTTCCACAGTGCTCGCGATACCTTTCAATTCCAGCAACTTTTGCAGGGCCTGGGGTCCGCAGTGCATGGCGAGTTCGCCTTTGCCCTCGGACTGCGGCGCTCTGGTGGAGGCGACTTCCACGGTATCCTGCTGATTCGCCAGGATGTACTCTATGGCCTGTCGCGCGGCGGGAGCAGAACGGGTGTCGCCGTAGCGCTCCAGGACTTCGCCATAGAGCTGGAGGGCCTGGGGATAGTCGCCGTAGGCGTGATAGAGGCTCGCCATGTTCAGCAGGCCCGCGTCGGCATTCGCATCCTTCGGGAAGCGCGTCAAGAACTCCTGGTACTTGGCGATGGCGATTTCCGGGTCGTAGGGGTTCTGGCGGGCCGCGATATCGGCCAGCAGATACATGGAAGCGGCCTTGGCCTCCGAGCCTTTGGGGTATTGAAGGGTGCGGTTGAAGTGTTCCGCGGCGCGGTCAAAGTCGGCGAGGGCATACCACGCCTGACCCACTTCGGATTCGATGGCAGCCTGGAGCCAGACGTAGACACCGGAGTCTTCCAATGCTGCCTGCACGCCCGCGCTTTCCAGTTCGTCGATCAGGCCGCCAAAGACGAGGGTGCGCTCGGCGGGGTTGTCTTCGGTGAGGGTGTAGACCTCGGCCAGCAGGAGGCGACCGGTCCACCGGGCGATGGAGGGCTCGCCCTGCCGAACGACGTTTTGCAGGTAGGCCACGCAGCGGTCGTAGGTCTCGCCGCCCATGTATACCGCCGTGTCGTAGTAGTAGTGCATGATGTCGCTCTGGAGCGGGTGGGCGCTATCCTGCTGCATCGTGCGATCCGCCAGATCCATGGTCTGGTCGGCGTAGGTGCGGGCGCTTTCGGCATTATCGGCCTTTTGTCCCTGGAGCATGCGGTGCTGGAAGAACTCGATGAGGGCGTAGCGGCTTTCCACGGAGCGGAAGCGATTCAGCAGGGCCTCGTTGCCCTGGGGCAGGCCCGCTTCGACCACTTGGAAGGGCGCGGAATCACCCCCTTCCTCTTTGCGGATCAGGGCGTTGAAAATGTCGTTGAACTGGGTCTGGGCATCGAGCACGGGGGGCGTGTGGGTGTATTGATCCATCACGTCGAGGGTTTTGAAGAGCGCGCCGAGGAAGTCGCCCGCGAGGAGCAATTCGTTGGCCGCGATGAGCTCGGGCGCGGCGGGCGAGACTTCCGGGTGGGTGAGGTAGTGGTGGGAACTGACCCGGGGTGCGGGCGGCGCGTCACCTAGCTGGGCTACTTTAACCTTGGCCTGGAGCGGCTCGGGATGGTCCAAGCGCTTGAGAAAGTCTTCGGCGCTCGGCAGGGCTTTCGCGGTGCGGGGCACGGGCGCGTAGTCGACTTTCGCGCTGGGCTTCGCGGCGGCGGTGGGCTGCGGGTGCTCTTCCAGTTTGCCTTTGAGGCGATTGGTCGCGGGGGTGATGGCGAGGTTCAGGTTGGGGACTACGCCTTCGGATTGGGCGAGTTTGGATGCGAGGCCTTCGGGCGTGGGCGGGAGTTGGGGTAAGGTGGGACTGGGCACCGGAGACGCGCCTTGCGGCGCTGAAACCACAGGCGGGACGCCTGTGCCACCTTCCTGGATTCCCGCTTGTGCGGGAATGACAGTACCCTCGGTAAGCGATTCGGGACGGAGGGGAATGGGGGCTGCGGGAATACCTGTGGGACCGGCGTCGGCCAGCATAAGAGGTTGCGCGGGGGATTCCGGCATTCGGGGCTCGGACGCGGTGCGCAGGGAGGACTCCATGTCGAGCAGGGTGTCCAAATCAATAGATTCTGTTGCCCCCCCCCCCGCAGATGCCGCAAACGCGGGAAGGAAATACCACGCCTGCACGGAGGTGGGAAGGAAGCTCAATGCGGTGACGAGAGATATGCATCGAAAAAATGCACGGTGACGCGAAAAGAGATACATTGGGGAAGCCCTGGTCCTTACTGTTGGTTGCCCGATATTTATTAAGTGTTGCCGCGACACGTGCCGCTGAGTCGCAACCTTACAGAAAATCTGTGCGCTTGTCAAGATAGAATTTTATCTAGTACACTGGCTGACGGCGCATTGTGATCAAGTCCAGAATAGCCCGTGTTTTTCTCTTGCGGCGGGGCGATTTGTCCCGATTTGAGACAAAAAACGGCTGCTTATTCTGAATGGAACGTCGGCATATTCGACGACCTCGCTCACCACGGGACAGCCTCGCCGGTTGTTGTTGACTGCGCCCGTGGGGTTTCCCTCTGGAGGGGACGGATGCCTTTGCGTTCCAGGTGGGCAGCGGCGAGGCAGTCCCCGCCGCGCAGAACGCAACCTTCATTATAGAAAACGCGGACACCGAAGTGTCCGCGCCGGTGAACCCTCTTGCGCAAGGATTCGTTTGGAAAGTGTTGGGGCTACGCCTGGTTCGCGGCTTCCGGCTCCAGGACTTCGTCGGCGGGGGATTGCTTGCCGCGCTTCGCTTCGAAGGCGTGGATGCTCTCGTTCATGAATTTCTGGTATCCGGGCGGCACCTCGGTATAGATGCCGCTGCAGATCCAGTCAAACTTGCCGTCCATCGCGTCTTTGGAAAGTTTGCTGTATTTACTGTTGTGGTTCTTCGTGACCGCCTTCAGGTTGGTTTTGACCCGGTCCTGGGCGTCGGTACAGAACAGATCGACCAGTTGCTGGAGCTCTTCTTTGTGTTCCACTGTGGGCAGCAGGGCATCGGCGTAGGACAGCACCGCCGCCATCACAAAGAGGTCTGTGCCGATATCAACGAAATTGGCCATAATTAGTTGCTCGCGCTCCAACTTCTGCTGGTAGCGCGCCATCGTGTGGAACATGGCCCGGGCAAGCTTCTTGGCGTTTCGCCCGATGAAGATAAGGTGGGCCTGATTGTGATGATCCAGATGGCTGGTAGCGTATCCCCCGCCAGCTGGCAGCCACTGCTTCGGATACCATTTCGCGTAGAACGGCAGGAAGCTCTTGAAGAAATGGCTCACCTTGTTGCCACCGGGCATCATGAGGGGCATAATCTGGCTGACATGCACGTCCATCGCCTCGCGGGCGATGAAGAGCCGCATGATCTCGTCTGTACCTTCGACGATGCGGGCAATTCGGGCGTCTCGCACCATCTTCTCGGCGGCAATGGGTTCTTCGCCGCGCTTGGCCAGCGACTCGGCAGTTTCGTATCCCCGTCCGCCACGCAGTTGGAGAAAGTCGTCGGCTATTTTGCAGCCGTGGACCGTGGTGAAGTATTTCGCCATGGCGGCTTCCAGGCGGATATCGCTGCCGCCCTTATCGGCCATGGCGCAGCCGAGCCAGGTAACAGCCTCCATGGCGAAGGTGTCGGCGGCGATAGTGGCCACTTTCTGGGCGGTATTCTGGTGCTTGCCGATGGGCGCGCCCCACTGCTCGCGCTCTTTGGCCCATTTGCTGCCCGCGAGGATGGCGGCCTTGCCTCCGGCCGAGGCCGTAGCGGGGATGGAGAGGCGACCGGTGTTCAAGGTGACGAGGGCAATCTTGAGCCCTTCGCCAGGCTTCCCGATGATGTTCTCCACGGGCACTTTCACGTTGTCGAAGTTAAGCAGGCCATTCTGAATGCCGCGAATGCCCATGAAATCGCAACGGTGAATTACGTCGAAGCCGGGAGTGTCCGTTTCCACGATAAAGGCCGTGATCTGCTTCTTTTCTTTGCCCTTCACCGTGATGGAGGGCGTGCGCGCCATGACCACCATGATCTCGGCCTGGGTGCCGTTGGTGATCCAGAGCTTGCGCCCATTGATGATGTAGTGCTTGCCGTCGGGCGTGGGTTCGGCGAAGGTGGTCATCTGAGCCGGATCCGAGCCGACACCAGGCTCGGTGAGGGCAAAGGCGGAAACGGCACCTTTGGCAAGGCGCGGCAGATACTTCTCTTTTTGTTCCTTCGTTCCGAAGAGTTTCAGCGGCTGGGGCACGCCGATACTCTGATGGGCTGTGATACCCGCCGCCGTGGAGGCGCAATAGCTGCTGATAAACGCGCAGGCGCGGCTGTAATTCGTCTGGCTGAGACCGAGACCGCCGTATTCCTTCGGGATCTTCATCCCGTACGCACCGACGGCGGCCAACGCCTTCAGGGCTTCTCGCGGTATGACGCCGTCCCGGTCCACGCTGCTGGGGTCGATGTGCTGTTCGAGCACACCCCGGAGCACTTCGATATACTCGTCCCCTACTTGTCGATCTTCGGCAGACTGAAGCGGAAATGGATGGATATGCTTCCAGTCAAAATTGCCTTTGAATAGCTCTGCCACGAAACTCGGTGCCTGCCACCCGGCTTCCCGGGCGTCTTCGGCGACATCCAGGGATGCCTGTTTGGCTTTATCGTCCAATTGCATAGGCTGCCTCTCCTGATCTGTGGTCTGACACGTCCGCTCTCTGTGACTATACCGCCCGAGTTCGGGTTTTATTTGGACTGGACCGGGTGGCCAAACCTACCGACCAGTATATACCACAATTATGGAAATGTGTCGAATAGTGATTGGAAGGGGGCCAGAATACGAATCAGACCGATCAATCGGATCGGACTGATCGGTCTGACGGGGTTCAGTACGAAGAACGGCTACGCACGCGCCTCACACGCCGCGCAACTCGCGCTTCAGTATCTTGCCGGTGGGGCCTTTGGGGAGTTCTGGAAGCACTTCCACTTCCTTGGGCCATTTGAACTTGGCGGTCCGCTCGTGGAGATAGGCCTCGATCTCCGCCGGCTCCAGGGACTGGCCCTCGCGCGCGGACACGTAGACCTTAACTTCCTCGCCCCGCATGGGACATGGGACACCGATTACGGCGGCCTCAAGCACCTTGGGGTGGCCGTAGAGTACCTCCTCAATCTCGCGCGGGTAGATATTCATGCCGCCGCGGATGATGAGGTCCTTCTTGCGGTCCACGATGTAAAAGAAGCCTTCCGCATCGACCCGGCCCATGTCTCCGGTATGAAACCAGCCATTCACGATAGCCTCGCGGGTGGCTTCGGGGCGGTTGTAGTAGCCCTTCATGATGTTGTGCCCACGAATCACCACCTCGCCCACTTCGTCCACTGCGGCAAAGCTGCCGTCATCTTTCTTGATGGCCACATCCACACCCCAGATGGGCTTGCCGATGGAGCCTACTTTAAGCTTGTCACCCGCCTGGCTGAAGGTGGCCACGGGGCTGGTCTCGGAAAGGCCATAGCCCTCCAGAATCGTGATGCCGAAGCGCTCCTGGAAGCGGCGATGGACCTCCTCGGGCAGGGCCGCGCCGCCGGATACCGCGTGGGTAATGGAGGACAGGTCGTACTTGCAGTTGTCCGCTTCGTTCAACATGAAGAAATACATGGTGGGCACAAGCGCCAGCAAACGGACCTTGTCGCGCTCAATGACCTGCATGGCCTTTTCCGTCTCGAAGCGCGGCAGCAGCGACATGGTGGCGCCGGCGAGGACCGAGGCGTTCAGAAGGCAGGTTTGACCGAAAGAGTGAAACAAAGGCAGCGTCACCAGGCAGACGTCCCCCGGCTTGGGCTTGGTGATTTCGCGCGTGGAATAAAAGGCATTGAAAAACAGATTGAAGTGGGTCAGCTCGGCCCCTTTGGGCGCCCCCGTGGTGCCGGAAGTGTAAAGGATCACCGCCGTATCGTCCGGCATGGTTTGAACCGTGTCAAACTCGGCCTCCGCCGACATGATCAATTGCATGAAGTTTTCGCCGACGGGCGGGGCCTCGAGATCGGTCGGAGCGCTCACCGAGATATAGTGGCGGCAGGCTTCGCAGGTGCGGAACGCCTTGATGGCCTCATTCTCAAAATGTTTGAAGGCGAAAAAGGCCACGGATTCGGAATCATTGAGATAGTGCTCGATTTCGTGTTGCGTGTAGAGCACATTCACCGGCACCACGGTGGCGCCCGTGTGCAGAATCCCGTAATAGATAATCGGGAAGTGTGGCGTGTTCGGAATCATCATGGCGACTTTGTCGCCCTTGCCGATACCCTTGGCGCTCAGCGCGCTGGCCACGCGCTTGGCGGCGGCGGCCATCTCCGCATAAGACAGTCGAAAATCATCCAGGATGACGGCTGTGGTGTCGGGATACTCCGCTGCGGTAACGTCCAGGAAATGGGCCAGATTAAGCATTCATCACTCCGATCTACGAAACTTCGCTCTTGCCTCGGCGGGCCGGGGAAATCGCACTGAAAACACTGCGGCGCTGCTGCCGCTGGGTAAGTGCAGTGTAGTATCATCCTGCGGCGTATTCAAGAAAATAGTCGGGCCCGTCGCGCTCAGGCCTCTTTGAAGGCCGCCACGAGGCGCGCCACCATGGCTTTGGCATCGCCAAACAGCATTCGGGTATTTTCCTTGAAAAACAATGGGTTCGGTATCCCCGCGAAGCCGGAGGCCATGCTGCGCTTCAGCACGAATACCGTACGGGCATAGTCCACGTTGATCACCGGCATGCCGAAAATCGGGCTCGCGGGATCTTCCCGCGCCGCGGGATTGACCACGTCGTTCGCGCCGATCACAATACAGACGTCCACCGTGGGCATTACCGGGTTGATGTCGTTCATTTCGACCAACTGCTCGTAGGGGACGTCCGCCTCCGCCAGGAGCACGTTCATGTGGCCGGGCATGCGCCCCGCCACGGGGTGGATGGCGAATTTCACTTCCGCGCCGCGTTCCTCCAGAATGTCGGAGAGTTCCCGCACCACATGCTGCGCCTGGGCCACCGCCATGCCATAGCCGGGAACGATGACCACGGAGCGGGCCGCTTCGAGGATGTAGTAGGCGTCTTCCGCCGAAAGAGACTTCACCTCCCCCTCCTGGCCAGCGGCGCTCGCGGCGCCGGTCGCACTGCCGAAGCCGCTGAAGAGCACGTGGGCCAGTGAGCGATTCATGGCCTTGCACATGATATTGGTCAGAATGATGCCGCTGGCGCCCACCAGAGAGCCCGAGACGATGAGCACGGTATTCTCGATGACGAAGCCCGCCGCGCAGGCCGCCAGACCGGAATAGCTGTTCAGCAGCGATATGACCACGGGCATGTCCGCACCGCCGATGGGGATGGTCGCCAGCACGCCGAAGAGAAACGACAGCGCGATAGCCACAAAGAAGGCCACCTCCGCCGCCGGTGAATCGGGTTTCGCGACGAAAACAACGCCGGCAATCGCGAAGGCCAGGAGCACCAGACCGTTTACCCACTGCTGTCCCCGAAAAAGTACGGGCTTGCCGCCAATCTTCTCGGCCAGCTTGGCGTAGGCCAGCACGCTGCCGGTAAACGTGACGCCGCCGATAAGCACGGCAAGGTAGGTTGCAATGGTGACGGCGTTAACGTTCGCACCCACCTCGCCATAGTGTCCGGCGTGGGCATGGTAATCCGCCCACCCGACCAGCAGGCTGGCGAGGCCGCCCGTGCCGTTGAACAACGCGACAAACTCGGGCATGGAGGTCATGGGAACGCGCATGGCGGAGACCGCGCCGATCACGCCGCCCACGAGAACCCCCGCCACGATCCAAGGGTAGGTCACGATTTGCTGGTCCAGCAGCGTCGCCACGATGGCGACAAGCATGCCGACGGCCGAGATTTGATTGCCACGGACGGCGGTATCGGCGTGACTGAGCATCTTCAGGCCGACGATGAAGAGTACGGCGGCAGCGATATAGCTGAGTTCGATGATGGTGCTCACTTGCGTTGATCCTTCGACTTGAACATGGAGAGCATGCGGTGGGTCACCCAGTAGCCCCCCACCACGTTGATCGTGGCCATGACCACGGCGGTGAAGCCAAGGCCGGCGGCAAGCCAGTCGTGTCCCTGGATGCTTCCCGCCGCCAGCAGCGCCCCCACGATGGTGATGCCCGATATCGCGTTCGAGCCGGACATGAGGGGGGTGTGGAGTTGGGATGGAACCTTGTTGATCAGTTCAACGCCGAGAAAGATGGCGAGGACGAAGGTGAAGAATAGCAGTATCATGGCCTGATGGCCTCCTCTCCGTTGGCAAAAGTTTGCGTGACTGCGGCTTTCCCCGGTGCGCCGGCGCACGGTCTACCCGCGAAAACGCTCGTCCCGGATTTCCCCGTTATGGACGACCAGGCAACCCGCCATGATCTCGTCCGACGTGTCCAGGCGGATGGTCGCGTTCGCCCGATCCCAGAAATGCTCGATGAGATTGGCGAGGTTCGCCGCGTACATCTCGCTGGCGTCCACAGGAACTTCCCGAGCCAGGTGCGGCCGGGCCACCAGCGTGACGCCGTGCCGTTCCGTTACTTCGCCCGGCGTGATGCCCTCCACGTTGCCGCCGCTGTCAACCGCCACATCCACAATCACGCTGCCGGGGCGCATCCGCTGGATCATGGCGTCGGTGACGATGATGGGGGCTTTTCGGCCGAACACCTGGGCTGTGGTAATAACCAGGTTGGACTCCGCCACCACATCGGCCATGGCCGCCCGCTGGAGGGCCTGCTGCTCCTCGGTGAGGGCCTGGGCGTAGCCGTCTTTTGTCTGGCCCGTCTCTCCCAGATTTGCCTTGACGAATCGGGCCCCGAGGGACTTCACTTGCTCTTCCACCACCGGCCGGGTGTCGAAGGCATCCACACGCGCGCCCAGCCGCTTGGCTGTGGCGATGGCCTGCAGCCCCGCCACGCCCACGCCGATGACAAACACACGGGCGGGCTTGATGGTTCCGGCGGGGGTCATCATCATGGGCAGGATCTGTGCAAGGCGCGACGCCCCCATCAACACCGCGGCATAGCCCGCGAGATTGGCCTGACTGCTCAGGGCGTCCATCTTTTGCGCCAGCGTCGTGCGCGGAATAAGCTCCATGGCAATGGCGTGCACGCCGCGCGCGGCAAAGGCGCGCAGAAGCGCCCCGGAATTGAAGGGATCCAGATAGCCGATGTACAGGGCGCCGGGCCGGATGCGCTCAATCAGCGAAAGGTCCGGCGGTTCCAGCCCCAGAATCACATCGGCTCCGATAGTGTCGCCACCGGTCTGTGCGCCCGCTTCGACGTATTCCTCATCGGACCAACCGCAGGCGCGGCCAAAATCGGCCTCGAAGAACACTTCCGCCCCTAGACTCTTGAGACGCCGCACCGACTGAGGGGTCGCCGAACGACGTGGCTCCCCCTCGCTTTTCCCCGAATACGCAAAGATATTCAAAATCGATCTCCCACCGGATGCAAACCAATACGCGAACCTTGCTCGGTTGAGAGTATAGGCCCCGTGTAAAAGCCTGTTCAACCAGATGGGCGAATTGCGCCGACAGGTTCTCCCCCGGTCCCCGCCGTACGCCAATTGATAAAAACTAATCCCCTGTCAAGAGACAAACCACAAGTCCCGGCACCCTGGCGGGAGCATTTCTACCTGTTGTGGCACAACATATGGGACACTGAAGGAAGGGACCGAAGGGGCCATTCCCAATGAAACCACCATATTTTGTGCCTCTTACCGGCGAGGGTCCAGGGCGTCGCAAAATATGGTAGAAAAAATTTTCATTTTTTCTACCGGGGGGGTTGACAAGCCCTACATGTTGTGTTAGTATGCGCTCGGTGTTTGGAACAAGAGACTGTTGACACAACAGCTCACGCGTATTCAGGGTATACCGCAGCCCAAGAGCCCTGATGTAATTCGCAACCGTGACCCTCTTGCGCCTAGAACACGGAACTGTGTTCCAAACACTCCCGCACATGAGGGCGGTGGATTCCCAAGGTCCACCGCCCCCTTCCTTTTTGGGGGGCGACTTCCTGCTGAACCGCAAATTTGCGCAAATGGACGCAAATTTGAATGGCGGTGCAGTGGGGAACAAGAAATCGGTGCCCCAATCGAACCACGCCAGCGCCTTGGCTTACGGGAGCCGTCACTGAGTGCTCGTGAGAGTATCAGCCAGCGGGAGCACGGACTTTCCAGTCCGTGATTTTCGTGCGACTCCGTCGCACAATACGCGGGTAAGAAAACCCGCGCTCGCGATTGGCGACTGTGTTGATGGAAAAACTCAAAGCCGCTGAGTGGAGCGATGCGCGTAACACCAGCCCAACGAATTCCGACTCCTCCTGGAATCATCCTCCAGAGGGAGTTTCTTGAGCCGCTCGAAATCACGCAGCGGGCACTGGCCACCCATTTGAAGATACCGGTGCGGCTGGTCAACGAAATCATCAAAGGCAAGCGCGGCATTGCCCCCGAAACGGCTTGGCTGCTCGCCGACGCCTTTGGGACGTCTCCAGAATTCTGGAGTAACTTGCAGACCACTCACGACCTGAGCTTGCATCGGCCGAAGACGCATGTTGTGTCTTTGGTGCCAGTTCAAAGCTGAGAGCTTGTGAAATTGTCGGCCAGCGGGAGCACGGACTTTCCAATCCGTGATTTCCGTGCGACTCCGTCGCACGATACGCGGGTAAGAAAACCCGCGCTCGCGATTGGCGACTGTGTTGATGGAAAAACTCTCAGCCGCTGAGTGGAGTAACGCGCGTGAAACCAGCCCCACGAATTCCGACTCATCAATTCTACCGGGGAACCATTGATGCCGGAACCCATTGGCCGCCTCTCAAGAGAAATATCGTGTCAGTTCCGTTCAAGTTCTTACGCTGCATAATGGTGGAAGCCCCGGCCTCGAAGGACTGAAAGGTAAATATCGAAGGGTCGAGATCTACATTAAACTCCACATTGCTAAATTCCCTTTCTATACATTCGTCTTCTTTTCTGACAGTCACTTTCGATGGGAACCAACGCCCATCGGTAAGTTCCTGGAGCGTTCTTTGGTGTTCTTCCAGCTTCTTTACCCCAAAAGTTTCCCAGACCAGCACATGCACGGCTTGAAAGTCCCGCTCTGGGTCCAAAATAAAATCTATTGCATGACCGTCTCTCCCTTTCCGTGTCTGGAATACGGTCAGCTTTATTCTCGGTTCGCCCTCCACTTTAAATCGCTCGATTTCCCATATGGGGCGAACCTTCACTTTGGACATGGATTCTTTGTAAAACTCGTCAAATATTCTGAGCCAAAACCGAACCCCCATTTTAGAGGAAACGGGTATAGCGCGGCTCCCACTTGAACATGTTCGCCCGACCTTACGACTTCTCCGGGACAATACGTCAGGAAATCGGTCGCATACTCCGTACTGCGCATTGCATATTCATCGCCGTTGAAGGCGGCCCAAAATTGATACTCCACCTGGGGAAAATCCGACCGTGGCGGCGTATCCAGCGGCAGCCCTGGGGAAAAGAGCAGGTCCGTTCGCTGGTTGCACCTGGAATGATGCACGCGCCATTTCTCTCCCTGCTCTATCCAGATCCCTTCGCCTTCCGATACAGTAACTCCCGTCGGAAGCGGATTATTCAGCGAGGTGCTTGCGAATCGGCGGGTATGCCATTTGATGTGCATCCGGTAGGAACGGATCCCCTGGCGGGCGGCGGCAACGTGAGCCATGATTGCTTTGATCTCTTCGCTATCGCTTGGCTCCGAGGGCGGCGGTTCGCTGCCAATTGAAGGCGGCGCCGACTGGGAGGGTGGATAAGAATCGCCAGCATTAGCGACTGCGGATGGGTCGAGTTGCCTGGAGCAGGATAGTCCCAGAAGCAAGCCCGCCAAGGGAAGGAATCGGATTAGGGAATAGTTAGTCATCGCATACCCCTTTACGTAACAACTCTCGAAGTACTGTATCCGTGGGATGACCTTCTGTCTAAAGCGTGTTACTACGACTGACCTAGTGTGCGCGCAACATTTCGGGACGTTCTGACTGTGGCACAAATGCTTCGGGAACCCATTGGTCGTCTCTGAAAAGAAATCTTGACGTGCTCCCATCCGTATTCCTTCTGTGCATGGTCACGGACGGCCCGAGACCAAAACCGTTCATCGTAAATACCGAGGGATCCAGGGAAATATTGAACTCTACATTGCTGTACTCCCATTCCTTGAACAGATCTTCGTGCCGATGGCTCACCTTGTCCGGAAACCAACGCCCATCCGCCAATTGTTGCAGGGTCTTGCGCTTCTCCATGGTTTTCATTCCCCCAGGCCGATCCCAACCCGCGACATACACAACCTGAAAGTCCCGTTCCGGATCGAGCACGTATTCAACCATCCGCCCCGCCCTCTTCTCGCGCGAATGATAGGCGTTCAGTCTTATTTTGGAACCGGTTTCATCGGTGAAATACTCCACATCCCAAATGCCGCGGGCCTCAACCTTTTTCTCAACGCTCTTTCTATACAACTCGTCCAGATAGTCGCTACCGCTGCCAAACCCCCACTTGAGTGGAAATGGAAAAAGACTCGGACCAACTATGACGTGCTCTCCGGCTCTTACTACCGGCCCAGGAAAAAACAAAAGTTCGTCCAACCCGTGCTGGGTGGTTCTTTTGGCATAGTCTTCACCATCATAGGCCGCCCAATACTGGAACTCGCCTTGCGGCAGCTCTGGCGGTGGAGCGGCGCTCGACGGCAAGTCGGGCGAGAGGAGAAATTCCGCCCGCTCCTTACGCCTGGAGTGATGTACCCGCCATTTGTCGCCTTCCTCGATCCAAACCCCCTCGCCTTCGGAAACTACCTGGCCATCGGGAAGCGGCTGAGCTAACGAACTGCCTGCATACTTCCAAGTCCTCCACTTAATATGCAGTCGGTAGGAACGAATTCCCTCACGCGCGGCCTTACACTGCGCCATGATCGCTTTGATCTGTTCCTCACCATCGCCGGTTTCTGAGGGTGGCGGCTCACTTCCGATTGATGCCGGCGCCGCTGATATTGCGACTGCGGGAGAATCGCCAGCATTAGCGACTGCGGATGGGTCGAGTTGCCTGGAGCAGGATAGCCCCAGAAGCAAGCCCGCCAGGGGAAGGAATCGGATTAGGGAATAGTTAGTCATCGCATACCCCTTTACGTAACAACTACGCGTTCACTGTACCCTTTTTCTTCTATTCTGTCCAGCCGCTTTTCTACTATCACCACATGATGTCGTGCGAGGACGCGAAAAACCACTCCATTGCAATGATTTCGTATTGAAACCCTTTCCGGGCCGTTTTTCTGTATCAGTTGGCGTGCTGAGACTCCAATGTGGGACAACGCTTGACAAAATTTCGGGGCCATTCTACGATACACGTGTTCGCGTGGTGACAATAGGAGGGCAAAAACTTGCGAAGGCGGAATAGACTTGCGGTCATCATTCTAACCTTGGTGGCGCTTTCGGGGGCCCTGTTCTATATTAGGCGGCCCACCCCCGAAATAAGTGGCCAAGTTCTCCCTGTGATCGCCGTGTCTAGTACGGCGTGGGATACGAACGTGTTACCCGCGGAGTCCGTTTCCCTGACCAAGGGTACTAAAGAGGGCAAAGCCCCCCTGAATGACGAATCCCTCTGCGCTGTCCGGGGAATCGTTCTCCAGCCCGACGGGCATCCCGCCGCACACGCTTCTATCCGCTATCGCTGGTCGTCCAGCAGAATTCAAGTGCCGGTGCCGGATCTGTCGGACAGCGACCCACCGGCAGGGCCGGCCCCCATGAATACGGAAGCGGATGGCCGCTTCGAATTTCGTGACTTGCGGCGGGGCTGGATTGTGGTGACTGCCGAACACGAAACGGGCCGCGCCATCGAGCGCGTTCACCTGCGTTTAAACCAGCCGGTCGAGGAGGTCTTTCTTGTTCTCGCCGGGGGAGACTATCTGGGCGGCACGGTAGTCACTCGAAATGGAGCCGCAATTGCAGGCGCGCGTGTATTTCCCCTGGAGCAGGCGGGTAGACAAGCCTTCAAGCACATCATCGAGGCAAAGGCGGCAACGACGGATGATGTCGGACGCTTTCGCCTTTCCTGGCTGGCGCCCGGATCGTGGAAGTTGCTGGTTTCGGCGGATGGATTCGGCAGTGTGATCACGGAGGAAATCCCCACGGGCCGCGATACTGCCCGAATTGTTTTGGACGCTGGAGCGATGGTTGAGTGTCGGGTGGTCCTTGCGGACGATGGGACTCCGATCCCGAACGTGACCGTGACACTCTCCCACGCGGTGACCGAGATCGACCGCCTCCAGGCGGTCAGCGATGCGGAAGGATTGGCCGAGTTCGCATCCGTGGGCAAGGGTATCTACTCGGTTGGAATCGACGACAAAACGTACGCCCTCGCGGAGGGCCCGGAAGAGGTGGAAATCGACCCGGCTCGAAAACAGCCGCCCCTGACGCTCAGGCTTATTCATGGCGGACGGATTCGCGGGCGGATCGCCGATGGCAACACCGGCGCGGGCATTCGCAACGTGGTCGTCTGGGCCAACCATGAATCGCAGAGGGTATTCTTCTCCAGCGCATCCGACGCGGAAGGCGCCTATCTCGTGAGCGGCCTGCCGCCGGGGAAATACCAGGTAGCCCTTAGCGAGAGGATACCCGCTTACCCCCAGGATCCGAGGCCGCCCTTGGAGCACAGCGTTGTCGTTGAGGAAGGCGGTGAACTGGGCGACGTCGATTTTATTCTCACGCCGGGCGCCACGTTAGCGGGGGTCGTCTTAGATACAGAGGGAAGACCGGTTCCGGACGCTACTGTCCGCGCCCGAAACGAAGAGGGGCCGCAAGTGCTGGCGGAGTTCTACACGGGGACCGACGGCCGCTTTTCCTTTGGCGATTATGCGGACGGCGTGGCGGTCAATCTGAGCGCCGAAACCCTGGAACAGAAAAGCGGTTTTCAGGGGCCGTTTCTTGCGGGCGCGCCTGGTTCCGATTCCATAGAGATCGTCCTGGCACTGGCCTGCTCGGGCATCATCGCCGGAAGGGTTATCGACCCAGACGGCACCCCCGTCGCTTGCCAGATACAGGCCCACGGAGAGGATCCCAAACTCGGTTTCCCCATGCTGATGCCCCACGCTAAGACCGACTTTGAGGGGAATTTCGTAATGGGCGGTGTCTGCGCCGGGACATACCTGCTGCGCGTCATTCCTCCGGGGAAGAGTCCGAGTGATTTGGAGACGGTTCATATCGCGCCCGGTGAGTCGCTGACTGGGCTTGAATTGGTCTATGATCCCGGCGATCTATTCGACGTATCGGGCGTTGTGGTTGATGAAAGCGATGCGCCCGTCCAGGGAGCCCGTGTAAAGGCTTCGGTCATGAACGCATCGCCGTTGGGCCTTATACCCGCGAGAGTTACGGACGAGCACGGTGAGTTTCACCTTGATGGCCTGCCCCTGGGTACTTACGTCCTCCAAGTATCGGCCCGTGGTTACGGCGACCACATGATGACCGTCGGCAGCGATTCTGGCGATGGCATACTCGTACGACTGAGGTCCGCACTTTCGGTCGGCGGTGCTGTTAGCGCCAGGGACGGCCAGCCCGTAACAGACTTTACCGTGATCCTTTCGCTCGCCAACGATACAGAGTCGCGTGTGCTTCGAGAACGCTTTTCAAACACTCAGGGCATCTTTTCCGTCAGCCTCCCTTACAGCGGTCACTGGCTACTGCAAATCGAGGCCCCCGGATTCGAACCAGTCCACCTGGACCTGGGAGAGAACGACGGGGGGCTCGAGACGCAGGACCTTGTTGTAGTGCTCCCCAGCGCAAGTTGAAGCAACTCGGCCACACGTTGAGCCAGGCTCCGAGGTTGCGCTCTGGGGGTTTTCGGGCCTGGGCGAGGGTCAGGAAGCACTCCTGGGCCACGTCCTCGGCCTCGGACGGATCGCGTAGCACCCGGTGGGCGGCGGCGAAAACGAGACCCGCATAGCGCTCGGCGAGGGCGCGAAAGGCTTCGGCGTCCCGCGATGCGCGCCAGCGGTGGAGTAGGATAAAGTCGGTGGTGTGGGCGATTTCCATGGTGTCGTTCCAGCCGGGGTCAGTTTACGACATGGACACCGCCGCGGGGAATGCTGTCAAGGGACCGAGATACAAACGGGCCTGTTCAGATTAGCCACGATATTCCTACACCTAGAGCTTCGCCAATTGTGGAAATCGAGGAATGGAACCCTTCAATCCTGTGTCGTTTCAGTCACTGGCGGGGTCGGACGCGGCAGGCAGGCCAGCCCCACGAGGAAGGCGGCGGCGAAGGTGAGGGGAAACTGGTAGCGGCAGGCCTGGGAGATGGCGGCGAGGGCGATGGTTCCCGTGTTGAGGACGAAAGGCAGATAGACAATGCTCCAGGCGAGATTGCGCTGGCGAATGCAGAGAACAATGCAGGCGATGAGGATGATGTAGAGCGGCAGGGCCGGTCGCCAGAAGAGCCAATTCAGGCCGGGTTTGGCCGTCGCGGCGAGGAGTGCGCGAAGCTGATCGGGCAGTTCGAGGAAGAGCTGGGTGTTCCATAGCCCCAGATCGTTGGAACTTATGCCGAGAAAGTAGGTTTCCATATCGACTTCGGTCTGCCAGGGCACGTAGAGGAATTCGCCCCGTTCGACCTGGTACATGGCGGCGTTTAGAAGGTTTCGCATGACGAGGGACTTGTAGAGGGCCATGTACGCCTGGCTGTTTTCCTTTGCCCACGCGCGGCGGTAGAGCTCTTCAAAGGGCTGCACGACCGAGGCCACGCGCCGGGGATCGTAGGCCCAGCGGTCTTCCAGGTCGCGCACCTTGCTCAGAAACTCGAATTGTTCCGACCGGATGGGCACGTCCCGATCCAGCAGGATGGCGAGGTGGCAGGTGGTCAAGTCGTGGGCGCCCCCATTCTCGGTATCGATGGAGATTCGGGAATAGACGCCGTGATTTACCCCCACGGTGACGACGAAGTACCCCGCGGTCAAGAGCAGCCCCGCGCGCCATTGGCGGGGAAAGTAAATGAAAACAAGGGGGATAAAGACAGCGGCCACGAGGGGGCCGTTATAGCGAAAGACGCAGGCCGCGCCAAGGCAGAGCCCCGCCGCCCCCCATCGCAGGAGGGCTTTCCGGCCTGGCTGGACGAGGTACCACGCAAGCAGGACCACCATGGCGAGCATGGCGATGGCGTAGGGCGTGTCCTTCATCAGGGAAATCAGGGTCGTGTTGTTGCGGGGGGAGAGCACGGTGACGGCGTAGAGCGCCAGCACCACCGCGCGGGGAACACCCGCCTTCCAGAGGAGGGAGAATGCGCTGCCGACGACGATGGACGCGGCCAGTATCTGGAACAGTGCCGTGGTGGCGGGTGAATCCCACAGAAAGGTGCCCAGCCACATGCATAGGGCGTAGATGGGCGGATGGATTGCCGTGAACTTGAAGTCCGGAATTTCCGACCACTGGGTTAGGGAATCGGCATTCATGGTGCCGGGATAGAAGACCAGGAGGAAGAAGGACCACACAAGAAAGGCGGGCAAACAAAACGCGAGAAAAGCTCGTACTGGAAGCGGGCCTTCGATGCGGTTTTCCATGGACGACCGCCATAGCGACCGCAACAACGTCCACAGGAGCCGGGCGATCAGGAGACACGCGAGAAAGCCGCAGAAGAGTCCCGCCCAGAGGATCACCAATGTCGGGAGGAAGGTACTCCCCAGCAGAAAGGCGCCGGGCAGTAAGAAGCGGTCTCCGCTCCAAGCGGGCTTCCAGTGCTCCGTGTTGATTGCCGTGGGCGATTTGGCCGGACGCCCCTGCGCGAAGTACAGGCGCGGGATAAGACTGTTCACATAGAGGCGGTGGACGGTCGGCTGGTCGACCCCCGCAATAGCGATTGCCACTTCATTCACATGGCGTAGCGGCACTTCGCCCGTATAGCGATAGCGGCGCGTATCCGTGGACAAGGGGTGCTTGAGTTTGCCCCGCTCCGCACTCTGGAGGGATACCGTTTGCGGCGCTTCGTCTCCCGACTGAATCTCCACCGCCTCCGAAGCCATATCCGTCTCAAAAGAGAGATAAGGCGTCGCGCCAAGGTTCCACCCCTCCAGTTCGAGTGTCGCGGGGCGTTCCGCGCCATGGAGCATGAAGTAGCTGCTGGCCTTGCCCCAGAGCGATTCGTCGGAGAAGTTCACCTGGTCGATTGTGGCCATGACGATCAATTGGTAGCCCCCATCCCCCCCCTCCCCGCCGGGCGGCGCGGTGATCCGGACCTTGTAATGATGGGGAGACCACGCATCGGCAAGCTGCTCGAAACTGCTCGAACCTCCGTGCCAGTGGGCGGACACCTGCTCCGCCGGTGTGTCAAGATCGAGGCTGATCTCCACGGGCATGGCGCGTAAGAAATTCGTCAGTCCCAGAGCCGCCAACAGAGTGATACACGCAAGTAGCAGCCAGGGCCAGGGGCCTCTCAAGTTTCGTTCGATCACTTCGGAGTATATCCTCTTCCAAGCCTTCCAAGGCGGCCCGCGTCCCGGCCGTTCAGGGAGTGTTGTCTCTACGGCGGCGGAGGCCACGAAGCCCCCAGTATGCCATGAGCGCGATAGCGTGAACGAGATTGATGGCGACCAGCGCGGCCAGGGCGAAGAGCCGGCTGGAGAGGGCATAGTGGGTTGCGTCAACGGTGTCGACGCCGAAGAGGTGGAGCATCCCGACCCATCCCCACTCGACGACCCCCAGTGCACCCGGCAGAAAGGCGAAAATGAGGGAGAAGGTCACGCCGCAATGGGCAAAGAGGATCACCATCCAGGACAGGTCGAGGTGCAGCGTCCAGCCCACCAGCCAGGCGCGAAAAACCAGGTTGGCCACTCGAAGGGACGAAAGCGTGTATAGCGTTACGAGCGTTTGACGCTCGGTGAGGGACGTGCCCTCCTGGAGTGAACGGGCGAGCCCGGAGAGCTTCCAATCCCGAGGCAGCAGCAGCAGCGGACGCAGCAGGACTTGAATTGCCTGCGCACCCAGGATCGCCAGGAGTGCGCCCACCAATCCCACGGCCGTGAAACACAACCATCCCCCCGCCTCCTGAGAGATTACGTTCGCAGCCGCGAGCAAAATGGGTACGACCATGGTCAGGGGAACGAGCACATCGAAGAATTGATCATAGAGCACAGCAGCAGCGCCGCGTCGGAGAGGAACCTTGCCATGAAACCTCAGGGCCAGACCGCGCCCCGCGAGCATGGCCACCTGCAATGGCAGCACCTGCCCCAGCAGACCGATAAGCGCTGAATAGAAGTAATAACCCGCGCCGAGATCGGTCCCGCGACTGGTGAGGCGGGTAACATAGCGCCATTTAACGCCCGTAACCCAGCAATGAAACACGGTGGTCGCGAGTATCCCCGCAAGCCCAATCCATCGCCCTTGAGCGAGCGTCTCCCGGTAGCTTGCTCCGTCTATTGGGAAGGCGCGGAGGAGGAGTGCCAGCAGGATCGCACTCGCAAGGCAGCCTCCCGATACCAACAGCGCAGTACGGCGCACACGACGGCGATCAGACATGCCAGGACTGAGGCAAGGGGCGACCAATCAGAGATTCGAGCCGGGCGTGGTCGCGGCGCAGCCTGGCTATCAATTCGGTTGAGGGCTTTTCAGCCAGGCCTTCGGTGGGGGCTTTATAAAGAAATCGGTTCACCAGTTTGCTCTCTTTAATGCGCCCAACGAGATTTGAAAGTCCGAGCCGGCGCAGAAGCAATGCCACCCTGTAGGCGAAAAGTGCGAGCGATTCCGCGCGGGCATCCCGAGCGGGATTGATCCGCTCGTGGAGATTGGGCGGAACAAAGGAGTCATCCACATCGAGAAAGCGGTAGACGGTGCGAATGAATTTCTCCGGTTCCTCGACCATATCTTCGAAAAAGACGACCAGCACACGATCGCGGCCGAAACAGTCGATATATCGCTTGAGGTGGTGGTAATACTCAAACTGCGTGGCGATTTCTTCCTGCGCCGCATAGTCCGCCAGGGAAACGCCACTGCGAAGGGCCGTGGTTCGATTGTAAACGAAACCCGAAACCAGCCGCCCGACAGGTTCGCGGAGGCAAAGGATCAGGCGTACTTCGGGGAGAGTTTCATGGATTCGCTTCAGTGCCCTTTCGGAGAAATAGTAGTCATGGGAGAGTTCTCCAATGGCTTTGGCCTCGTCCGCATGTTTGAAATGTGAGAAATACCACGTCAGGCCTTTTTCGAAGTAGCGGTCGAAGAAGTAGACGTCCTTCGCCGGCGGAACAAATACTTCCGGGTGTTGGCGAAGCATTTCGAAGAGCCAGGTGGAACCTGCGCGCGCGATACCGATGTAAAGAAAGTTTGGCTTTTTCATGGGAAACATGCCCTCACTGTTCCCCGCTGTCACGGTACGATGGCTGCTGCTCGATTCAGGTCCCCTGCATTTTTCATACTTCGACGGCGAACAGCGATATCGAACGCTTTTGGACTCGGCCAGCAGAGCACTGGTTTCCCCCACCGCTTTGTGGTTGCCCGTGCCCTTCGGGCCGACTTTTTCCTCGCTGTCGAGCTCGGACGCGGAGAATCGGTGCATTGGAGGTACTGCCTTTCAGAGGTAAATACGATCTTGTATTCAAGGTAAGCCTAATGTACCGACATTGCGGTATTCGACGCGTAACGATTACGAAATCTTAATCCTGGCGGCGCTACGCCATGGATAAATTCCATTAATCGCACTTCTGGTGCGGGACCAGGCGATGTTCAGGGGGGGAGTGCGTCCGCTACAAAATGCGGTACGATGGGAAAAGGAGGCCAAGACTGAAACCCACGGTCAGGCAAGGGTGCGAAAAATGCTCGCGTAGTGCTCCGCGCATTGCTCCCACGACCAGCGGCTCGTTGCGAATCGACGAATCTCGATTCGGCGGATATCGGCATCGCCATGTCGGGGCTCAATGGCCTCCAGCAAGTCGATCCAGTGTTCCACAACTGCATCTTCATCCATTTCATCCGTACACGGTGCGTGCAACAGGTATGCGCTTGCCGTCGAGTCGGCACGAGCCGTCCTCGAAGATACCGCGACCGTCAAACCGGTACTCATGGCCTCTTGAACCACCAGCGGCAGACCTTCGCCCACGCTGGGTAGCACCAGGGCGTCCGCAGCCTGATAGTACCGCGCAAGTTCGGTTTGGGACACCGCACCGACGACCCGCACATTCTCCAGTTCCCAGGACTTCGGATCGACGGGACCCTGACCGAGCAACACGAAGCATTTGCCCGGCATCGAAGCGGCGATACGCCGCAAAACAGCGAGTCCTTTCTTCTCAACGAAGCGCCCTGCGAAGATAAACACCGTTCGGTCCGCAAAAGTTCCGAAAAGTTTGCGGCGAACTTCTTCCCGCGAATCCGCATCGAGAAGCGTGAACAACGAAGCGTCGACCCCATTTGGAATGAACTGTGGCGCGCGGTGAAACCGAAAGTGCCGCAGAAAGTCGTCGCGAACCACTTCGCTGATAAAGACGACCTGATCCGCCCACCCGAGTAACAGCCGCCCGATACTCTGATAGGCAAGCCAGAGCGCCAGCTTCAGTACGGGATTCTTGAAGGGTACATCGGAAACGTGTTGGGTGACCACAACCGGTCGTCCGCGCATGCGGGCAAATAGAAAGGCAACGATGTTGCCCATGTAGAGGCAGTCGTGGATATGGACGACCGTGGTCTGCCCCACGAGTTTCCATAGTTGGAGTATGGACCTCGGGCTCCAGACGGGCCACGGCGCGCCTGTGGCCTGCTGAATGCCGTCCCACGTCCGCATGGGAACGCATTGCGCCGCGGCCCTGGACGACTCCGTAAGCTGGCAGGTATCACTTGCGGCCCAGGTGATTTTGTGTCCGGTTCGCCCCAGTTGGGCGGCGAGTTGGGCGGCTACGCGCTCTATTCCCCCACCTTGTTCCGCGAAATAATGCGTGACCAGGAGCACTGGTACCCCGCTGTTGGTCAGGGAATCCATCAGCCGTCACCATGCCTCGGCAGCGTGGCGCATGTCGCGATGGCATGATGTTGCAGCTTGAGAACCGCCAGGGCGTCTTCCCCGCTGATGCCCTCGGGCTGTTTTCCGCGCCGAACGGCATCGGCGAAGCGCTGGAAGACTTCCTCGTTTCCATACCACATACGGCCACTGAAATGCTTGAACCCGCAGGGGATATGTTGCATCCAGTGCTGGATGGACGTAAGCAGACTCGTTCGCAGTATCGTGGCGGCCGTATGGGCGCCATCGTTGGGAAGACATAGATAGATATCGCGGAATATATCGACATCCGCAAAGGCGTGCTCCCCGTGTACCTGGAGGTGCCACTCGCTCAGGGGGCTCTCAAAATTCATGGAGAGGTGCACCGGAATAGTCTCGCCGACGTCCGATACCGAAGTGAACCATTGGCTCAATTGGGCGGGGGTTGCTTTGCCATCGGAGCCGGGGAATACATCGCACTGTACAGGCGTCATGGAATTGGGCAAGACCGAGCGCAACAGGTAATAGAGGTGGGGACTCTCATCATAGAAAAGCCCCAGCGGCAACGATTCGTACCACTCGGGCAACCTGCGTCGCGGATTGCCAAAGACGACTCCGCTGACGCTCTTAATCCTTCCGATTTTTCCGGATTGAATGTCCGCCAGTAGGCGGCGCATGGAGGGCGCGAACTGGAAATTGTGCACGACGGCGAGTATGCAACTTTTCTCTTTCGCCAGCGCAACGAGTTCCTCGCCTTCTTCAACCGTCATGGCGAAGGGCTTTTCGGTGAGCACATGTTTTCCCGCGCGCAGGGCGGACTTTGCCAGGGCGTAATGGGCAAAGGGACTCGCACCGATGACCACCGCCTCCACGTCATCAAGCCAGGGAATCTGAGCCAGACCGTCTTCCCCCGCCAGCCCCGGCGCGGAATAGTGTTTTGGCACATTGAACTTTCGGGCCACTTCCACAGCGCGCTCCGGCCGTTTGTCCGCAACGCCAACGACGTCAAACAACGGACTGGCGGTCATGACCGGAAGGTGTCGGTGAGTTGCAACCCAACCGAGGCCAATGGAGAGTACGCGCAGGGGTTCAGGCATGTTCGGGGCTCCCGAAAGGTTTCCGCGCCACGGCGACCAACTGGTCGCCGCAACCGAGTGCGGCCAGGAAAGTGTTTGCCACGCCGATTCCATGGATTGCGACGCCTCCGGAAAGGCGCCGGTGCCATTTCAGGTACTGCGATCTGCCGTCCGTTGAGGCCGAGGCGGCGGGCTTTCCCTTCCGCAACCGTGAGATGAAGCGAAGCCACTCTTTGAGATAAAGGTCACAAGTAAAGGTCGCCGGCGGAGCGAAGCCGGATTTCAGGAGCATGAGCCTGAGGGATTTGGCCGTGAAATAGGACAGATGCTCCGGGGGGATAACCACATAGGCGCCCTCGCCGAAACATCGAATCGACAGGCCGCGAATATTGGGAACGGTGATCAGGAGGCTCCCGCCGGGCCGCAGCAGGCGAAAGCAGTGCGCCAGGAGACCGAGGGGGTCCCTGTCGTGTTCCAGCACGTCCAAGAGTGCCACGGCGGCGAAATTCGACGGCGACAGCGAGACGTCTTTCCAGGAGCCCTCGTAAATCGGCGCGGTGACTGCGGCGCGCGCAAGGGCGACGGCTTTCGGGGATGGTTCCACGCCGGTGGCGTCCGACCATCCGCATTGCGCGGCCAGTTGGAGAAACTGGCCCCCGCCGCACCCGAGATCCAACAGGGGGCCGCGTCCCGAAGCGACCTCGACTCGGTTCAGGAGATCGCGCCAGAGCTGTATCTTGTGCCCGGCCTCGGTCTGCCACGAAGCGTCGGAACTCAGGCCGGAATCGAGATGCCGATAGTAGGCGTCGATAGTCATTTGACTCGGCAGGGGAAAAACAAATCCGTGGCCACAGGCATTGCAGCGGCCATGGGCGTAGCCGCCTTTGTTGAGCCACCGGCGTGTGAAGTCACTCGCGCACGCCGGGCAGCGCGGGCTCTCCGAGTCCTCCGCAGTCACGATGCGGGCTTCCGCGCGATGAAAAGGTAGCCCCCGTAGCCGTGCCGCGGTCCATCGTCATCCTTGAGCGCGCCGATTCCAAGGAGCGTGACCGCATGGACCGCGAGCTTGGCCAACAGACCACTGCGTCGCGTGCGAATCCTGAGGGTATGCTGTATTTCTATGGGCTGCTTGCGATGGCCCGCAATCTGATAGAGAATTCCCGAGGTCACCCGCGCCACAAACTCCCAGCGGCGCGTAACCTTCCGAGAAAAATACGGAATCGTTTCGTCGAGGCGTAGACCAGCCTCTGACATCCATGCCGCGCATTGCTCCCGCGTGAAGTAATGCGCCACTGCGATGCGGCGCGTGACGAGATCGTTGTAGGCGCGCCGGTCCGTCCCGGGCAGCCACGGGCCGTAGAGCAGGTCGGGGAATGTCGAACTCGGTACGGTGAAGTAGAAAACGCCACCGGGCTTAAGAATCCGCGCAACCTCGGCGAACACGGGAGCCAGATCCGGGATGTGCTCCAGCACGCTGTTGGAAAAAACGAAATCGAAGCTGGCGTCCGGCTCGGGTATGGCCGAGCCCGGTCCTGTGTGGACGTTGGCGTAGAGACCCAGGGCCGTGGCGGCTTCCGTTTCGCGCGGATCCAGGTCAATACCAACCACCTCGCGGGAACCGACATACTTCAGGACTCGCTGCAGGATTGTTCCGTCCCCACAACCCAAATCAAGACCCCGCCCCTCGGGAAAGGGTGTATTGATGATGAGGGCAAGCTCCACCGCGCGCCAGATACTTGTGGCTGGCTGGAAGGGATTGTCCACGGCGATTTCCCGCAGCAACTGGGAGCTGGTAATCATGGCGACGCCTTTCTGGACCCAATGTGCTCCAGAGAAATGATGCTGAGCACAAAGGAATTGAGCACCACCTGCACACCCATCACCAGGGCAAAGGCCGAGGGCACGACGAGGGTATGGGTCAGGACGCGGGGGAAGGCTCCGAAACCGGAGCGCCCCCAGTAGACCGTTGCAATCGCAAAACCGATCAGACCGAGGACGAAGGTGCCGGTTCCCATGGCGAGGCCCCGCTCAAGCGTCAGCAGTCCGAGAAGCCGGTCAAAACTCTTCTTGGCGGGCAATAGTCCTTCCATCTCGGCAAATCGCCTGACGATGAGAGAAAAAGACACCGACTGGAAACCGATGGCGATGAGCGCCATGGCGAAGAGGAGCGAATTGGCGCGTTGGGCGCCGGTGAGAAGCACCGCGACGGCGAGGAGCACACCAGCGGCAAGCATGGCAAAACCGGGGTAGAGGAAGAGCCAGCGCGGGCAGAAAATCAGCAGGAATCGCAGATGACGCCATCCATCGTGCCAGGAGCGCAAGTGGGGCGGTCGGTCGCGACCATCGGGTTTCAGCGTGGTCGGCACTTCGGTGATCCGCATGCGAAGCAACGACGCCTTAACTACAATCTCGCTGGCGAACTCCATGCCCGTGGTTCGCAGGTCCATCCGCGCAAAGGCGTCCTTGCTGAAGCCGCGTAGGCCGCAGTGGAAATCGCGTATGGGCGTGCGGAAAAGGAGGCGTCCGATAAAGCTCAGCACGGGATTGCCCAGATAACGGTGAAGCGGCGGCATCGCGCCCGGCTGTATTCCGCCCAGGAAACGGTTGCCCATGACCAGGTCGTGGCCTTCCCGAAGCTTTTCGATGAAGGGACGGAGATTGGCAAAGTCGTAACTGTCGTCCGCGTCACCCATGATGATAAATGCGCCCTGGGCCGCTTCTATCCCGCCCCGCAGGGCGGACCCGTAACCACGCGCGACGACTTCCACCACACGGGCGCCTTCGGCGGCCGCTATTTCGCGGGATCGATCCGTGCTGCCGTTGTCGGCGATAACCACTTCGCCCACAACGCCCATGGCGTTCATGGAGGTCAGGGCCTTCTGAATACACACCGCGACGGTCTTTTCTTCATTCAGACAGGGCATGACGACGGATACTTCGATGGGATTCACGGAGAGGAAAGACCTCGGCTGGTGGGTGCCCGAGTCTGGGAGACGGGACTCAGTAAAAATGACGAATAAGACGAAAACACGTCATAGAGGCTATCAAGCAGAGGCTCGCCTTATCAAGTCGAACGCGCGGCTTAGCTTCGGCGCTGGAAGTCTGAAGGGGGATTTTCTCCGTGGTCTAGTGCAAGTCGCTTCCGAGTAGCTCCACCATGGCGTCGTGGCCGCTCTGTGCCGCCCAGTGGACTGGAGTTCGTCCGAAAGTCGGGGCATCTCGGTAGCTTGGGTAGGCGATCAACAGCGTCTTCATTCGTTCCAGATCGCCTGCGGTCGCAACCGCGCGAAACTCTTCCGCCAGGACGGCATGAAGGAACGCCCGGACCCGAAATATTTCCTCCCGCGTGGTGTCGTCAACGGGGCTTTCCAACAAGTATGAGGCCGCCTGTAGCGGGGTGAGCCCATCGGCATTTACCATTTCAATCGACGCCCCCCGCCGTATCAAAGCTACCACCGCGTCATAGTGGCCCGCCGCCGCCGCTGCGATGAGGGGCGTAGAACCGTGGTGATCCGCCGCGTTCACAACCGCCCCCCGAACAGCAAGGACCTCCACGCAATCCCCATGTCCGTTTCTTGCCGCCATGTGCAGGGGCCTTTGTCCGTCAGCGTTCTCGACCTCTAAGGGGGCTCCCGAATCCAACAGGAGTCGGATAATCGACCCGTTGCCTCGGGCGGCGGCGAAGTGAAGCGGTGTATTGAGGTTGGCGTCCGCGTTTGCCACCGAGACGCCCTTTTCAATCAGGAATCGGATCGTTTCGATATCTCCCCCGGCCGTCGCTTCATGGATGGGGCCGAGTCCGGCCCGATCACGATCATCAACGGGTAGATTCAGCGCTGCGAGCCACTCCACGACCTCCCGGTCTCCGGTTCGTACCGCGGGGTAGAGGGCGGAGCGGCCTTCGCCGTCTCGCGGGTCGATGGGGACGCCGTGGTCGTGCAGCCAATAGACCAGGGGGACATGATGATTCGCGAGAGCAATATGAACGGCCCCGGCCTGGGAGGTATTTCGCTGTCCGCCGTTGGCGCCGCGCGCGAGCAGCAACTGAAGCATCGCTGTGGAGCCGCCCTCGACCGCCGCCAGCCAAGGCGTATTCCCCTTGGTATCAACCGCCTCCAGCAATGCCCCCGCCTCCAGGAGAAGGGTCGCTGTAGTGGTGTGCCCTTCAAGTGCGGCACGGTGCAATGCCGTCCGCCCGGCGCCGTCCGCGGAAGTCGGCGACACACCCCGGGAGAGGAGCCATGCCACGACCCCATCTTGTCCACGGGCGGCGGCCTCGTGAATCGGTCGTCGCCCATCGTTGGACGGGGCATCAAGGAGGTCGGGGTCAGTTGTCATCGCCTCCAGGACCGGCAGCAGCCCACGTTGCGCGGCGAGGAGCAGAGGCGACCAACCCGCCACGTTCAGGAAGGCTGGATCGGCGCCCGCCTCTACAAGTCGCCGTACTTTAGCGACATCCGCGATTTCCACGGCCACGTGGAGGGCGGTCCTTCCTCCCTCCCAGCTCGCTCGCGGATCGGCGCCGTGCTCAAGGATGAAGGACACCGTCTCAATGGGGGCGCTTCGGACCGCGTCGCCGAGCAAAGTCAATTCGACTCCTGAAGAGAGGGGCTCGTTGATATTGGCGCCGCGCTCGAGCAGGGTCTCGGCGCACGCAAAATGGCTGCGGCGAAGTGCGATGGCCAGCGGAAATTCGCCTTCCAGATTACGCAATGTGGGATCGGCTCCCCGCTCCAGAAGAAGCGCGGCGGTCTCGCATTCACCGGTCTGAACCGCACTCATGAGGGGCGTGTTTTGCATGGAATCGAAGAGGTTGACGGCCGCCGGCATATCGGAGATTGCCTCGGATACGCCGGGCAGGTCTCCCTGCGCCGCCATCATGTGTATTGGAAAGTACTGGCCCTTTTCGCGAAAGAAACGGGTGACCTCCCAGTGTCGCTTTCGTGCGGCAAGTACCGCTGGAATAGAAAGTTCTCCATCGTTTTGCATGGCGAACAGATTCGCGCCGAGGGCCACCAGGTGCTGTACCGCGAAGAGGTCGCCGGCTTCCGCGGCACGGTGCAAGGGCGTGTAACCCTCCAAATCTCGCGTCTCCAACGTCGCGCCGCGGTGGAGCAGATTCTCAAGCGTGTAGATATGGCTCGCTCGTGCGGCGAGATGCATGGCGGAATTGCCAAGGCTATCCCGATCCGACAATTGCGCTCCGCGATCAAGGAGGTAGTCTGCTACGAAGGGTTGGTTCTCGGCCGCCGCCACAAGCAGGGGAGTGCGTCCGTCTTTGTCGCGCTCGTGAAGATTGGCCCCGCCCTCAATTTGGTCCACAACGGCGTAGAGATCCCCCGCCGCTACCGCCTGATGGATGGACGGATAGTACGACAACCCGGCGACGCGCCATCGAGTCGGCGCAAGTGGATGATCAACCCCGCGTAAAAAAAGATCCAGGAGCGCGTGGAGGGCGGGCGCGGGGGCCACGTCCTCTGTTCGACGTACCGTGTTTCCCGCTTCTTCGGGCGCGTAATCGATTTCCGGGGTCGGGACCTGGGGGCGGCACCCGCTGACGCTCAGTGCCAGCAGGAGCCCGGCGAGAGCCGCAAGGCGTGGCGGTACGGACGACAGACGGACGCAAGCTTGGAAGACCAGGTTGCCTGCTCGTCGGTCCATTCCGAATTTCTCCCGTTGCCTTAGAACCTATCGCCGTTGGCAGTGTAGACAAGGGTCGCGACGACGGTCAAACGCCGGGTGTCCCCACGGGGGCGTCCAGAGCCGCCTGGATCTCGGTAAGGATGGTCTCTTCGGCTCCCCACAGGGACAATCCGACTTCGACGTTATGGACCTTTCCCGCGCGATCAATGATGACGGTCTGGGGGATGGTTGTCACACCGTAGTCATCGGCAACCAGCCCCGAATCATCCAGCAGAATGGGAAGCGTCAGCTTCTCCCTGCGTGCGAACTCGGTTACCAGGGCCTCGCTTTCGCGGATGTTGACCGCATAGAAAGCCACGGGTTTTCCCTTCATCGATGAGGCCAGGCGATCAAGGATGGGGAGGCCCTTTCGACAGGGCGGGCACCAGGAGGCCCAGAAGTCGAGGACGACAACGTCTTTGCCCAGATGACTGGAGAGGCTTACCGGCTTACCATCCACACCGGGGAGCGTAAAATCCGGCGCGGTTTTCCCCTTCAGCGGATGGGAACCTCCCACGGCCATGGTGTAGACGATAAGTGCGCCCACCAGGACGATGGCGATGGTGGAGCCGTATTCGCGCAGGTACTGCATCGGGATTGCCTTTTCTTTGAGATTAAACCGGTTGATTCGTCATGTCCATTCTCGGGACGGGGTTCCCCATCTCAGCGGCGGGGCGAAACGGTGAATCCGACCAGGATAACAGGTTATCATAGGGAGCCTGTCACAAACGCTCCCCGGAGACACGAAATGCCCAGTTTTCTCCCCCCGGTCAGGGTACCGTTCCTGATTCTCATGTTGCTGATCACCGTCCCGTTTTTCGCGGGCTGCGCGCGCATTGATCACGTCTACCTGACCTGGCAACATGACCCACGCACCACGATGACGGTGAATTATCAGAGTCCGAAGCACTATGAAGCGCTGAAACTCGCCTATGACACCGAATCTCATGGCGGTGTGGCGGCGGAGTATGCCATGCAGGCGGAAGGCACCGTGGTGCGCCAGATTCCCGGTCTGCGCGACGAACGGTATATTTACCATGTCGAGGCGACCGACCTGATTCCCGGCGAAACCTACTACTTCGTACTCAGCGAGGGTGGGGAAAGCGTGACCGAGGAGCTCCGATTCCGCCCCCTGCCCCCGGACAACACCCCCCTTCGTTTCATAGCCGGGGGCGATATGACCATTCTACCCCGTGCGCATCAGCTTACGGGGCTGGCCGGCGGGACTGACCCCATGTTCGCCCTCATTGGCGGGGATATCGCCTACGACAATGGCAAACTGAGCAGCGCCTGGATGTGGGATCACTGGTTTGCCATGTGGGAAAACAACATGGTGACATCGGATGGCGTGATGGTGCCCATGATCCTGGCGATCGGCAATCATGAGGTCAACGAGAAGCAGGGCACACTCCTGGAGCGGGCTCCCTTTTATTATGCATTCTTCGCCCAGGGGGGGCTCCCCTACTTCTCCCGTAAGGTGCGGGATGACACCCTGCTGGTGGTCCTCGATTCCGGCCATACTGTCCTCCACGCGGAGCAGATTCCCTGGCTGGAACAGACCCTGAAGGATGGACAGGACGTCGAAAACCGGATGGCGGTTTACCATGCTCCCCTCTACCCCAGCCATCGCGATTTTGACGACTGGCGGGCGGTGGCGGGGCGCGAAAACTGGTTGCCGATTTTCGATCGGTATGGCCTGGATGTCGCCTTTGAGAATCACGATCACTCCTTCAAGCGCAGCAAGGTGTTGAAGGGAAATCAGGTGGCCGAATCCGGCACGGTCTATCTTGGCGATGGCAGTTTCGGCGTCAATCCCCGAGAAGCGGTTGATCCCGGACGCTGGTACCTGGAAAAGGCCTCCGGTACGCCCCATTTCTGGGTGGTCACCATCGATGATGCGGGCATGCACTTCAAAGCCATCAGCCAGGCCGAAGAGACGCTCGACGAACTTACGGTGGAATGAAGAACCGTGTATGTATTGCTTCCCCCCAGCGAGGGCAAGTCATCCGCTCTGGGTTCCGCTTCTTTTCGCCGTGGGCGTCCAGAGTTCGTTCGCGATGTCGAAGGGGTTCTAACCTATCTGGCTTCGTTGTCGGCCCGTGAGCGGCTTGCCCTTTACGGTCTGAAGTCGGAGGAAAAGGCCCGGGAGGCCCACGCCTGGAACCTGAGCGCGCTGGATACACCGGCCGTACCGGCGCTGGAACGCTATACCGGCGTGGTTTATGACCACCTCGATTTCGGCACGCTCCCCAATCGGGCCGCAGCCAGGAAGCGACTTCTCATCGTCTCGGCCTTGTTCGGGCTCATCCCCGGGGCCACACCGCTGCCGTGCTACAAGCTATCCATGACGCCGTGGCTGACGCGCTACTGGCGTCCGAGGAACAGCGCGCGCCTGGAAGCGATCACCCAGGGGAAACCCGTCTTGAATCTCCTTTCGCAGAATTACGCCCGTGCGCTGGAATACCCGTCGTTGATCACCGTCGATTTTCGCGTTGGAGGCGGTCAGAAAGCGGCGGGACATTTCGGTAAAGCGATCAAGGGCCGTTTTGTTCGGTGGCTGCTGGAAAACAATGTCAAACGAGTGCAGGACTTTGGCGATTTCCGGGAGGAGGGGTATCAATTCGACGGGGAAAACTTCGTCCAGGCGGTACGTCCTGCGGGCAGGGCCTAAGCCAAAGGCAAGCAGCGCTTTAGGGGGGAAACGCGTTTGACATGGCCCTTCTCAATTTGCTATAGTCCCTCTTCCGTTACATTTACGCGCGCTTTCCCCCCCCATTGCGTGCAACAAAACGCTACTAAAGGAGCGAGTTTGTGAAAACCTATGTCCCCAAAGACGGGGAAGTTAAAAAGAACTGGCATATCATTGATGCCGAGGGCCAAGTCCTGGGCCGTGTTGCCGCAGAAGCTGCGAAGCTGATCCGTGGCAAGCACAAGCCTCAGTACACCCCCTATCTTGACTGTGGCGATCACGTCATTGTCATCAACGCGGCAAAAGCCCGGGTTACCGGCAACAAGATGGTACAGAAGAAGTACTATCGGCACTCTGGTTATCCCGGCGGCCTCTCGGAAGCGAACTACGGCGAAATCGTAGAACGCTTCCCGGAACGGGCCATGACCTTGGCCATCAAGGGCATGCTTCCCCACAACCGCCTTGGCCGGAAACTTTGCACGAACTTTCGAGTCTATGCCGGTGCGGATCATCCCCACGTGGCGCAGAACCCGAAACCCTTCGAACTGAAGTAACGCTGGAGACCGCGAACTGTGATTGACCCCAAGACCAATGAAATCGTAGCCCTCGGCCGCCGCAAACGCGCCACCGCCCGTGTCCGCATGACGCCGGGTTCCGGCAAGTTCATCGTGAACGGCAAGGAAGTGCGGGAATACCTGGAGCGCGATGTACTCGTGTTCCTCGCCACACAGCCCTTCGAAGCGACTGGCACCACCGGCACCTTCGACGTGCGCGCTATCTGCGATGGCGGCGGCATCTCCGGACAGGCCGGCGCCCTGCGCCTCGGTATCGCCCGCGCGCTGCTGGAAAACGACGCCAATACCCATGGCGCCCTTCGCTCCGCGGGCATGCTGACCCGCGACGCCCGCGAAGTGGAACGCAAGAAGTACGGTCGCCCCGGCGCCCGCAAGCGTTTCCAGTTCTCCAAGCGCTAAGCCGCGCTATCCCCCCCAGGTTCAATTTTGCATCCCCCGGAAACTTCCGGGGGATTTTTTTTGGTCAGCCGGTCACCAGCACGGCGCGCAAACCGCCAAGGCACAGGAGAAACGCGATCCAGAGGAGAATAGCGGAGAGTACGATTAGATTAATTCGCGCACGCGCGCCGTCGCCATGATCGTCTTGCTCGGCGGATCCGAATCGGCGCAACATCGCCTCGGAGCGATCGATGAGTCCGTGCTTCTTCCGAAATGCGATGATACCCACGCCCACCGCTGTTCCGGCGATAAGGGTCGTGACCGCGAGCACCCCCAGCACGAGGTCAAAACGGACTTCACCGTTTTCCATTTGGCCATCCTCCAGCGATGGCGACTGCATCCCGTGCATGCTGGCCCTTTCGAGCCTTAACACCCTGGGATACGCCGCGAAATGCCCCTCCCTGAAGCGCCCACGATGGAATTGTGCCTGCCTGAACGCGATGTTTCAGGCCGATATAGATGTTAAACTACGGTTCCCCGCCCGACTTACAGGAACAGAATATAGAAATCAATTCCCCCGTTCAAGGGCCAGATTCCGCCGTCTGGGGAGTCACGGTGGTGGCCCTGCGGGCAGGGGTAGACCCTTGCCCCGGTAGACGGTGAGCCCAAGGCGGTGGAGAATGACCCGTCGCTCGACCACGGCGGCGGGGTTCGGGGGATAGACGGTGTGCAGGCTCTCCAGGTCATAGCCCTGAAGCACTTGATTACGAAGGCCGCTGTAGGCGTGGTGGCGCTCCGCCCACCGGTACGCACCGGTCAGCGAAGCGGTGAGAAGCAGCGCGCAGAGGGCCACCACCTTTACCGCCAGGGTACGGCGGACGATGGGGCCGTCGTTGAGCCGGGCTACCCAGTAGAACTGGATGGCAACGGCAACCCACAGTAGATTGGCCATGGTGACATAGCGGGAACTCATGGCCTGATCGAGGCCGATGTCAACGCGACCGAGTGCGGTGATGGCGGCGGTTCCGATGGCGTAGAGCGCCATGCCGATCCAGGGGGACAAGACACGAAGGGAGACCCGCGAAAGGAAGAGTTGCGCCAGCGAGGTGGACCAGAGGAGCAGGCCGATCATTCCCATTACGATGGAGACGACGGGGTCCAGATTCCAGACGGGCTGGCCGAGATAGGCCAGCACATACAAAACGCATTGCAGCGGCTGATTGAGGGCGCTGCTCAGGGGCGGATGATACGAGGGCGTGGCGTAGTCGCGCAGATAGGCCCAGGTTACCGCCATGCCGACAGCGAACCAGCCAAGCAACTCAAAGCGCAGGTATTTGTCTCGTTCCGCCCGTTGGAGAATCAACAGGATCAGCCCGATGGGCCAGACGAGGATACCATTAGCAAAGGAACCGGTCGCCACGAGGCCAAAGCATGCCGCAAGGCCAATACCAAGGCCGGGCAGCCCGCCCCAGGTGAGGGCGATGAACGACAGAACGGCCGCGAGGACGTTCATGAACTCCTGGAGCTGCCAGCCATTGAACCAGTTCTGCCATTGGCTCAGGGAGAAGATGAGCAGGGTCAACATCAGGTAGATTGTGATACTGGTGCCTTCAAAGACCCGGCGCCCGCCCGCTTTGGCCTGGGCACACAAGACGAGCCAGGTCAGACCCGCGAGTATGAAATTGGCCCCGAGTTCCAGGTAAATATTCCAGTGGCTCAGACGCGCCAGGACGAGCATGAGCAGGCGCGGAAAGACGAGGCGGTGTTCGTTGTGCTGCGCCCAGAAATCCGTCCACGTCAACTGGCGCGCGTAGGCCTTCTCCAGAAAGGGCACGAAGTCCCACTGATCGTAATAGGGATAATCGATGGAGTAGAAGAGATACATGCCCACGAGAAACAAGATGGACGCCGTGCCACCGCTCAGGCAGAGAATTCGCTTCCGTTCGGGAGATAGGCTCCACATGGGCGGGGCGGCGACGGCCTTCGCATTGGGTTTGGCCTTCGGGGCGGACGGCGTGCGTGGCTTGCGCGGCGCGCGGGGTTTGGGCGCGGGCTTCTCCGATACAGGATGAGGAACCGAAGCAACCTTGGCCGCGGTCTTTCGTGCACGGGGCTTGGCCTTGGGCCTTACATCGGGCCCAATTGACGAGGGTTCCTCCTCCGGCCTGGACTTCTTAGGGCGACTCAAGATTTCACCCCGAACAACGGCTTCATGTATGCCTCCAGCGCCCGAAGCCGGTGGGCGTGGGTGTGCTCCGCCAGCACCCGCTCACGGGCACGGTCACAAATGGTCTGACGTTCTTCCTGGTGATGGAGATAGTACAGCACCTTGTCGGAAAGCTCCGGGAGTGAATCGTAGGTCACCATCTCGCGCGAAACATCGAAGTGCTCGTGGAGATCGGGCTGATTGTCGGTGATCACGAAGCCTCCCGCCGCCGGACAATCGAACACACGCTGGTTTACGGCATCGCGCATTTGGAGACTGGTCTGGTTCACATTGATCGCGGTGCCGCTGTAAAACGCGGGCAATTGCTCAAAGTAGTGAACGCCGGGGCCGTGCTTGTCTATGATTTTCGACCAACTCGCGTCGCCGCGCACCTCCAGGCCCAGCGGGGCCAGGGTCCGCGCAAGCTCGATGCGCTCGTGGGAAGTGACTTCGTAGTTCAAGAGGAGCTCCGCATTCCGCTGGCCGGTTTCATCAAGGGAATCGTAGAGGTCACGACCGATGATGTCCGCGACACCTTCCGCATAGGCCGAACGGGTGGCTCTCCCCTGTCGAATGGCCCCTTCGACCGCCGCCGTCACGTGGGGTAAGTCCACGTGTTTCTCCAGCGCCTCGCCGAGTTGCACCAGCATGGAATTGCCGACGAAAGCGAGGCTGCGCTCGAACGTATCGCGGGGGCAACCCCAGAAGACCTCCGGATCCGTGGCCAGGGGCATGTAGTGTACGTGCTCGAATCCAAGCCTGCGCAAGTGGGGCTCGTAGGCCCGCTCCCAGGTTGCCGCGATGGAATACTCGGATACATACATCGTTCGATTGAACAGAATCATGCGCGGCGTGTCGGTGAACCAACTCACATAGGGCAGCTTCGCGTCGTTAAAGAAATTCGCGAAGAGCCCCGCGTTGTCCATGCCCGCGTAATTGCTCGTGAGGATGAAGTCGGGTTTGAACTCGCCGATCGTTTGAAAGAGCGACGCGATGTCGTCGCGCGTGAGATCACCCGTGATGACGCTGCGCACGGAGGCCGTCTTCCAACCCAGCTTCGCGGCCGCGCGGAGCCAGCTCTGGTCAAAGAAATAGCCCGTGTCCAGCACGAGCACGCGCGTTGGTCCCGTGAACTTGGGGTAATCGAGAAAGCGGCGCATGCCGTCGGTGATGTTGAGTCGTGCTCCCATGGCGGGTATCTTAGCGCATTCTCGGCGGGTGGATCACGGCGTCGGGGGGGAAATGGGTCTTATAGGTCTTATGGGTGATATGGGCCTTATGAGATTTACCACGTCCTGCTTTTCATACGACCCATAAGACCCATTCCCCCTGTTAATTCCGTTCCGTCCCCTCGACCGACGTGATCTTATTCTTCTCATCCACGTGCACCACGACCGGTACGTGCATTTTCGCCTCTTCGCGATCCATGTGGCAATAGGTTAGCGCGATGATCAGATCGCCCGGCTGTCCCAGCCGCGCGGCGGCGCCGTTCAGGCACACCACGCCACTCCCCCGCTCGCCCTCGATGATGTAGGTCGTGAAGCGCGCGCCCGTGTTGATGTTCAACACGTGGATCTCTTCGTTCGGCAGCATTTCTGCGGCGTCCATCAGGTCCGGATCGAGTGTGAGGCTGCCCTTGTAGTGCAGAACGGCTTCGGTGACGGTGGCGCGATGGATTTTGCTTTTGAACATGGATAGCAGCATGGCGTATGTTCCCGACTTAGTGAACCGCGGGTGCGGTGAATTTGATGTTGTCAATGAGACGCGCGGAGGGCATATTCACGGCAACGGCGAGGAGAATCTCCCCCGACACCGTTTCCAGCGGGCGCATGGTCTTCACATCCACGAGGGATACATAGTCAATTACCAGCGGGGCGATGCCTGCGCGAACAGACTCGATGATCGCGGCGCTGTTGCGTTCGCCCACCTCCAGCATGGATTGGGCGTGGAAGAGCGCGGCGGAGATGCGCAAGGCGTCTTTCCGCTCGTCGGCAGAAAGGTACCTGTTGCGCGAGCTCATGGCCAGGCCGTCGTCCTCGCGAACGATGGGCAATTCGATGACTTCCACGCCGAGATCCAGATCGAGCGCCATACGCTTGATGACGGCGCACTGCTGCGCGTCCTTCTGCCCGAAATAGGCCCGGTCCGGCAGCACGGTCGTGAAAAGTTTCGTCACCACCGTGGCCACGCCGCGAAAAAAGTGCGGGCGCGTGCCGCTGCACAGACCTTCGGTCAGGCCCTCCACGGTCACATAGGTTGCATAGCCCTCGGGATACATGCTTTCCGCGTCGGGCGCGTAGACCAGGTCTACGCCCAGGGACTCCAAGAGCTCGCAGTCATCGAAGAAGGGCCTCGGATATTTCTTGAGGTCCTCATGAGGCGCAAACTGGGTCGGGTTCACGAAGATGCTGACCACGGAGAGGTCATCCCCGCCCACCGCCGCACGCACGAGACTCGCGTGGCCCTCGTGGAGCGCGCCCATGGTGGGCACAAAGCCGACGGAGCGACCCGCAGCCTTTTCCTGGATGGCGATCTGGCGCATGGTCTTCTTGTCGCGAATGATTCTCATGGGTAGGTTTGCTCCGGCGCCGGGTAGGCCCCGGATTTGACACTCGCCACATACTGCGCGGCGGCGTCGCTGATTTGGCCCTTCACATCGGCGAAGGTGTGGGCGAAGCGGGCTTTGCCCCAACCCAGGATGTCGTGAAGTACCAGCACCTGACCGTCGCAGTCGGGTCCCGCGCCAATACCGATGGTGGGGATGCGCAACGACGCCGAAATCTCAGCGCCCAATGTCGCAGGGATGCACTCCAGCACGATGGCGAAGCAACCGGCTGCTTCCAGCGCCAGGGCGTCTTCCTTCAGGCGCGCCTGGGCTGCCTCGTCTTTCCCCTGCACCTTGAATCCGCCGAACTGGTGGACGGACTGGGGCGTGAGGCCGAGGTGGCCCATCACCGGGATGCCCGCCGCGAGGATACGCTCCAGCGATGCGCCAATCCTCGAAACGGGTCCCTCCAGCTTCACGGCCTGGGCGCCACCCTGGGCAATGAGCCGCCCGGCGTTGCGGACCGATTCCTCGGGGGTGACGTGGTAGGAAAGAAAGGGCATGTCCGCGATGACCATGGCCGACGCTGCGGCGCGGGCGACCATGCGGGTGTGGTGAAGAATATCCTCCACAGTGACGGCGAGGGTGTCCTTCAAGCCCATGACCGCCATGCCCATGGAATCCCCCACCAAAAGCGCATCCACCCCGGCGGCATCCAGCAACTGGGCCGTTGGGTAATCGTAAGCGGTCAGGACGGTGATCTTCTCGCCCTGCAGCTTTTTGTCCTGGAAGGACAGTGTGGTGACCTTGGCCACGTTATTCTCCTGAACCGTGACGTACCCGTCCCGGTCCCTTTGGGCTCCAAGCGGAGCGGTTCAGGGTGCGATTTTCTCGCGTTTTTCGATCCACCCCCGCACTTCGGGGTGCTTCGCCAATTCGGCAATCGTCTCCCCCGTGACGGGGTCCACGGCCTCCGGCGCAATCTCCGCCATGGGCACCAGCACAAAGGCGCGCTGGCGAAACTCCCGGTGCGGCAAGGTTAACCGATCCGATGCATACTCCGTGTCCCCCCAGAGAATGATGTCGATATCAATCTCGCGAGGACCCCACCGGGTGGTCTTCTGCCGACCAATCGTGGCTTCAATCGTCTTGACGGCATTCAGGAGTTCAAGCGGCCCGAGGGCCGTCTCGATCTCAACCGCCATATTCAAGAAAGCCGGCTGCTCCGTAAAGCCAATCGGCTCAGTCTCGTAACAATGGGACCACGCCTTTAATTCCACCCCCTCCACCGACATCAACGCCCGCAACGCGGCGCGCAACGACGCGGCACGATCACCCAGATTACTGCCAAGACTCAACTGTACGATCATGCGGAAAAACCCGGGGACCTGCGGCGTAACTCACTCGATAGAAAGAGTATAGCACAGGCGGATAGGGAGAGGCGAGGGGATTTGGCCTCGCCCGTATTGCAACCCCTTGACGAATGGGGTATTCTTGGTTCGTGTTCACGGTCACCGAGGGGCTACTCCAACAAATTTACCCTCCAAGACCCAATTCGCTCTTTAGAATTCAGGAAATCGCGCGCAATGCCGGTAAATATGGACAAGCCCCATCGTTGGAAAGACGATGTCGCCCGGTCGGTTGACCAATACAACGAATGGTTCATGCGCTTTGCCCCAGGGGCCTACCGCGAAACACGTTTTGAAGCCACGAAGCAGGTAGAAACGGCCCTCGCGCTAACCAACAATCTGACGGACATATCATCGAAGACGCTCGCGAAGCACCCGGAAATCCTACCCATTCTCAGAATGTCCACCGCACCGCCAATTGCCCGTGATCGATTGATTGGTCTCGCGTCAGTCTCGCCCAGTCTCGTGAACAATATGGAAAAGAAACAACGGGTGTCGCCGAAGTTGATAGCGACGGGCGCTGCCGCGGAACTTGAAAAAATTGGCACGTTGATACACAAACTCGCCGACGTGGATTTGTTTCCTTGGCTTGAAAATAGAGTCCCCCCTTCGGATACAGAGATTCATCGGGCCGCCACCGTGGTGGCCGACCGACTTTGCGGCGCCTTGGCAGATCCGATTGTCAGGAATGCGCAGGAGAAACGACAGCTCGCCATGATTCGGCAGTGGCTTGAGCAACGGCAGTACACGCTTGTAAAGCCCGCCTCGATATCCGAGTTTCGCGAAATGGTGCCGGGCACCTTTGCCTTCCATCTCAATGTATCCGTCGCACTTGAAGGCGGCCTATCCAGGGTCAACATTCCAATAGACGTAGCCATCTTGCCGCACAAAGGGAGCAAACGCGGCAATCCCCTGCTGATCGAGTGCAAATCGGCCGGCGACTTCACGAACACGAACAAGCGGCGCAAGGAAGAGGCGGTCAAGATTTCGCAGTTGCGGGCGAACTATGGGAAGTCTTTCAACTTCATCCTCTTTCTCTGCGGCTATTTTGACAGCGGCTATCTGGGCTACGAAGCCGCCGAAGGTATTGACTGGGTGTGGGAGCATCGAATCGACGACCTCGCGAAATTTGGACTCTAGCGAATGCTGAATATCGACGAACTAGAACGGGAACGGCTTGAAATACAGGCTAGGCTGGATTCCGAAAAGACCCAGGCGGAGCGAAACCGCATGGGCCAATTTGCCACGCCTACCGCGCTGGCCTGCGACCTGCTCCGATACGCCAAACGCGAGCTGTCCCTGGACACTCCAATACGCTTTCTCGATCCCGCCCTCGGGACAGGTTCTTTCTATTCAGCCTTTCTTCGCATATTTGGCGAGGATGCTCCCTTTGCCGCCGACGGCTTTGAGATCGACGGCCACTATGGAGAACCTTCGCGCGATCTGTGGCAACAACACGGGCTGAACATTCGAAGCGAGGACTTCACGGCGGCGGTGCCGCCCGAAAACGATGCGGACAAGGCCACGCTGCTCATCTGCAATCCGCCCTATGTCCGCCATCACCACATTTCAGCCGAAGACAAGCGCCGTCTTCATGATCGCGTTGCCGCGAAACACGGTATCGCCTTGTCGGGACTCAGCGGGCTCTATTGTTATTTCCTGTGCCTCTCCAAAGAGTGGATGGCCTCCGGCGGACTCGCCGCATGGCTCATTCCGAGTGAGTTCATGGATGTGAACTACGGCAGGGCCGTCAAGGACTTCCTGCTGAATAAGGTCACCCTGTTGCACATCCATCGCTTCTCCCCGGCGGATGTTCAGTTTGGCGACGCCCTGGTTTCTTCCGCCATTGTATGGTTCAGGAACGAGTCCCCCGCGCCTTCCCACACGGCCAGGTTTTCCCTCGGCGGATCCCTCTTGGAGCCATCGACGGAAAGTGAATACCCGCTTGAGCAACTCCACTTGGAGAAAAAGTGGACTAGCCTTCCTCAGACCGGCACGCCACGACAAATCGCCATCACCTGCGAATTGCCAGAGCCCGTCCTCGGCGATTTTTTTAGTGTCAAGCGTGGAATCGCCACGGGGGCCAATAACTTCTTCATCATGTCCCTCGCGGAGGCCGAACGGCGCAAGATCCCGAAGCAATTCCTGACTCCGATTCTCCCGAGTCCGCGCTATCTCGCCACGGATCGGATAGAAAACGGAAAAGACGGCGTTCCGGCGATTGAAAAGCTGGGCTTCCTTTTCTCCAGCGCCCTGCCGGAGGAACGCATCCAGCACGAATACCCCGACGTGTGGAAATACCTCGAAGAAGGCCGCGAGCGAGGAGTCCCAGAAGGTTACATCTGCCGCAACCGCTATCCGTGGTATCAGCAAGAGCGCCGAGAAGCCCCTATGTTCCTCTGCACCTACATGGGGCGCACCAACGGCAACGGCACAGACCAGGTATTCCGATTCATACTCAACCACTCCAACGCCGTCGCGGCGAATGTCTACCTGCTCCTCTACCCAAAACCGTGGGTCAAGAAGGAGCTTCAGGCGAATCCGCACCTGGCGGAAGAAATTTGGGCCATGCTCCAGTCGATACCCGTCGGAAGCCTAATCGGCGAAGGGCGGGTCTACGGCGGCGGACTACACAAATTGGAACCGAAGGAACTGCTGAACGTTCCCGCTGAAAAGTTTGCCTTGCTGTTTTCGTCCCATTTCAAGGTTTCGGCTATTCAGATGACATTGTTTTGACTTGATCGTTTCGTAGCGGTCAGAACCGTAGTCGTCTTCGACGTTCACCTGTCGGACTACTATGATTACCCTAGAGCCAATCGATTTTTCGCATGCTTTGAAGGCTTGAATTAACGCAGGTGAGTCTCCAAGACCGGGCGACTGATTTATGTGCCTAAACTAATTATTTCGCCGGAGGATCCCGAATTGATAACACTCCCTATCACAACACCTTGGAACTATTGCTCCCCCCACCTTTTTCGCTACTTAGAATCGAAATTTGTAGATGAGTTCTTTTCTGACGGGAGCCTCCGTCTGAGCTCGTTCGGTCAGTTTCGAAAGCACGCCGACGAAGAAAGGTTGGATATAAAGGAGGGCAAGACAATGTTCGTGAGCAGGACACATGCCAACGGCGGACAGACAATTGAAGCCTTCGCCGATCATGGCATGAATGCTTACGTATTATGTACTACTATGAAATTCGATAAAACAGGCCAAGCGAATTTTGCAACAGATTCATACATCCGCATTGGACACTCCACAAACTTCGGAATAGAGGTTTCGCGACAAATTCCTGGCCTAGTGGCCGGATTTGAGGGGCCTTGTCTTTATCAGGAGAAGAGAATTATTGAGCAGGATCTTGGCTGGGTTGACCCGGAGTGGCTACGCGGACCAAGTACAAATCCAACGCCAAGCGGTACCCGATTGGAAGAATTTCCTTTGTCGCGTATGGGGCATCTTCCATTCTTTCTCAAAGAAGGCTCATTTGCACACCAGGTTGAGTATAGATTTGTCTGGATTGTCAATTACGAGCCACGCGAGCACTTGGACGTGAAGGCTCCAAACGCGAGATTACACTGCCAATCACCGAACGGCCTCACAAGATGAGTTTAACGCACAAGAGACACTCTGCTCTATTACTATGGAGAAGAGCAATTGTGAACGTTGTAAAGCGCTCCACTTCGGAATCCACCCTGAAGCATATTTATCGATACCTTACTTTGCCTTCGACTCTCGCAGCTCTGTTGATCTCTAACGGGTTCTGGGACGCACCTGCGGACGAGACAAAAGCGACACCGACCCCGCTCCCCGATCCCTCCCTCGCCCCCTTTGCCGACCTCCGGCCCGAATCCCCTTCCCCACGGCATCATCAGCGGGCGGAGGTTTTGTTTCGTCTGGGGCGTTTTTCGGAGTCGGTGGCGGATTACAACGTGGCGGCGCGCGGGGGTGAGCCGCATGATGAGGATTCGTGCTGGGAGCGGGGATTGGCGCTCTATTATGCGGGGGACTACGCGGGCGGGGCGGCGCAGTTTGCGCGCTATCATTCGGTGGGCGCGACGGACGTTGAGAATGGCCTGTGGCATTTCTTGTGTCTGGCGGAGGCGGAGGGCGTGGAGAAGGCGCGGGAGGCGTTGCTGGACTACACGCGGATGCGGGAGGCTCCTTTTCCGGCGCTGTGGGCGCTATATCAGGGCGAAGGCACTGTGGAAGCTGTGATGGCCGCGGCGGAGTCGGGGGATGGCGATGCGGACGGCCGTGGACGGCGTCTGTTTTATGCCCATTATTATGTGGGGAAGTATTTTGAGGCGACGAAGGATTTCCCCAGGGCACGGGAGCATGTGGCGAAGGCCTTGGCGCAGTCGCTGCCGTATTTCATGGATGATTGCGCTCGGGAGGATCTCCGGCGGCTGGAGGCGCGGGTGGCGGGTGAAACGGAGAAGAAAAAGGAATAGGATTGACCAAGGAAGGGCACGGAATTTCACGGAAGATGGGGAAAGGGAGTTGAACCGCAAATTATCGCAAATGGACGCAAATTTTTGGGTGGGTGCCGTCCGTGGGGATTCGGCTTGAAAAGTCCTCTCACCTTTTAATTCGCCGAGACACCTGATGAATTGGTAGACTGATGGAACGATACGTGCCGGGGTTGCACGCGCAGGAGATTTTCCATGCTTAAGAGTTATGAGGCTATATACGATCATGGACGCGTAGAATGGATTGGATCGGAACCGCGTCTTGAACACGGACGGGTTCTGGTGGTGGTGGAAGAAGCGCCGGACGTATCGGAAGCCGGATCGACCAACGGTGACCGACTGGCCGATTTGCTGGAAGGCCTGGAGACGACCCGCCGAAAGAGCTTGACGGAAAAATTCGGCGACCCAGTCGCGTGGCAGCGTGAGGAACGGCAAGAGCGACAACAGCCCGGTCGGGAACAACGCTGATGTTGCTGGACAGCAACATTGTCATCTATGCCTTCGATCCTGCCCATGCGAAGGTGGCCGATTTTCTGCGTGGCAAGAACATTCGGGCGTCGGCGGTCTCAAAAATCGAGGTCATGGGTTACTGGCGACTCACGAACGACGATCACCAGTCCTTCGCGGCCTTCTTTGCCGAGTTGGATATAATCGCCCTATCCCCCGAGATTGTTGATGGTGCCATCGCGTTGCGAAGAAAACGAAGCATCGGGCTCGCCGATGCCATCATTGCGGCCACGGCGCTCGCTCACAATTTGCCACTCGCAACGCACAACACGCACGACTTTGATTGGATCGAAGGCTTGGACCTAATCGACCCCGTTGAAGGGTGACCTTCCGAAAGTGAAGGCTACCCGTACTTATTTCGGCTCCTTGTCAGGCAACGCCTTGATGCGCACGTTGCGGTACCAGATGCGCTTGGCTTCGTCCTGAAAACCGATGTGGCCCATTTCGGGGCGGTCTTTCATGGCGGACTCGTCGAGCTTTAGATCTATGATCTGCTCGCCGTTGAGCACGACGGTGAGTCGGTTGTTCTCGACCGTGATGGTATAGCGGTTCCATTCGCCGGCGGGTTTGGCCATGTTTTTCGAGGGGGCCGCCGTGCCGATGACGCCGCCGCAGTCGTGGTTCCCGGGATTTTCGAGGCCATGGGTGTCGAGGATCTGCACTTCGATGCCGTTGGCGACGGGCTGGAGGGGATCGCCGACGCGGAAAAAGACGCCGGAGTTGCCTTCCTTCTCGATCTTGAACTCCAAGTCGAGGACGAAGTCCTTGTAGGTGCGTTCGGTCATGATATAGGCGTCGAAGCGCTGCCAGCCGGTCTCGCCGGGCCGGGGCACGAGGGAGACCGTGCCATCCTCCTCCACCACCCAGTTGCCCGTAGTCTTCCAGCCATCCAGATTGCTGCCGTTGAAGAGCGGAACGAAGCCTTCCCGGTCTGGCGCGGTCTCGTTTCCATGTAAAAGTCCCGCGACCAGCATCACGCCGATGAACATCAGGGTCGTTTTTCTTGCACGCACTATTCGCTCTCCTCACCACATGGGGTACGAGGGCCCTACCCGGAGGGCCGCGGGCCAACATGGACTCTAGCGCAATGGCGGGACGGGAAACAATATCCGCCGTTGCCGGCATCGCGGCTACCGGGTGACGTCACATCACGAAGCGATACCCAACGCCTGTCTCAGTGAGTAGGTGGGCCGGTCGGGTTGGGTCGGCTTCCAGCTTGTGGCGCAGGTGACCCATGTAAATGCGAAGGTAGTGGTTATGCTCGACGAAGGATGGGCCCCAGACTTCGCGAAGGAGGTTGCGGTGGGTGAGCACTTTTCCCTCATGGGCGATGAGGGTCGTCAGAAGACGATACTCAATGGGCGTCAAGTGAACCTTCTCCCCGTGGTTGGTGACTTGTCGTCGGGCAAGATCGACTTCTATCGCCCCAAAACGGATGCTGGATCCCGAATCGAGCGTGGCGCTGGTGGTGCGGCGCAAGGTCGCGCGAACGCGCGCAAGAAGTTCGCCCGTGCTGAAGGGCTTGGTCAGATAGTCGTCGGCCCCCGCGTCCAGCGCCCCGACCTTGTCCTTCTCGGCGTCGCGCGCGGATAAGACCACGATGGGCAGGTTGCTCCAGGCCCGGACCTCGCGAATAAAGTCGACGCCGTCGCCATCGGGCAGGCCGAGGTCGAGTATGACAAGATCGGGCTTGCGGGTGCCCGCCTCCACCAGACCACCACGGAGGGTGTCGCTCTCCACCACTTCGAATCCACTGTCGCTCAGGCTGGAGCGAAGGAAACGTCGAATTTCCCGCTCGTCTTCGACGACCAGGATGGTAGCGCGGTTGTCGTTGATCATGCGTCGTCCATCTCGCTTTCCACCGTCTCCGGATCCAGTTCGGGCGGTGTCTTCAGGGGCAGGGTCATGCGAAAGCAGGTGCCGCCTTCTGGCCGATTTTCGGCCGTGATGGTGCCGCCGTGGGCGTCGATGATGGCGCGGCAAATCGCCAATCCGAGTCCGACGCCCGCCACCGAGGACTCCGACTTCCCGCGCACGAATTTCTCGAACAGCACACTTTCCTGACCTTTCGGTATTCCAGGACCTTCATCCCACACTTCAATTTCCGCCTGCACGCCTTTCACACGGGCGCGAATGCCTATGGACCCTCCGGCAGGCACGTATTTTCCCGCATTTTCGAGCAAATTTGCGAACACCCGCTCCAGGAGCACGCCGTCGCCATGGAGCAAGGGGAAGTCGGACGGTATTTCGACCAGCAACCGGTGCTGATCCAGGGCGGGGCCGAGGGCATTGCGGGCGGTGCCAATGAGCTCTTCCAGGTGCTGCCAGTCGGGCCGGAGCACGCCGGGCCCCGCTTCGAGCCGCGCCATGTCGAGCAAATTGCCGACGATGCGCGCCATGCCCCGTACCTGCAGGTGGATCCGCGCCACCAGATCGTGTTGCGCTTCCGGGAATCGGGCCTTTTCATGAAGGAGCGTTTCGACCATGATCTGCATGGAGGCCAGGGGCGTCTTGAGATCGTGGGAAAGGGCGTTCAGCATGGATTCCCGCAGACGCCCCGACTCGATCTTCAGCAGGGTCTCCTGGGCCACGGTGACAAAGTGGACGCGCTCCAGCGCGATGGCCGCCAGGGCGCCCAGCGTCTCCAGTTGCTGGCGGTCTTCCGTCATCATCAGGGCCTGGCGCGGGAGACTTTGAATCGCCAGGACGCCCCGGACGCGCATGGGGGCCTTCAGCGGGAGATAGTGGACCTCGCTGCCTGGGAGTGTGTCGGTGCCGGCGCCTGCGGTGCTGCACCGATCAAAGCTCCACTGGGCAATGCCCATATCCACGGCCATGGTATCGGCGGGGGCCTTCAAGCGGTTGGCGAGATCGGGCATGAGCAGGCGGGATTCCGCCCCGAAAAGCCCCTTCACCGCGCGCTGCACAATCCCCGCAATCTGCTCGTTGGTCAGTGCGCCGGAGAGGTCCCGTGCGAGCTGATAGAGGTCGCGCATGTGCTCCTCGCGGGAGAGGGCTTTTCTCGTTTGAAAACGCATGCCGGAAGCCAGGCTTGCGGTGAGGAGCCCGGCTACAAACATGACAAGAAAGGTGATCAGATACTCCACATCACTCACGGCAACGGAGAAGCGCGGTTCGACGAAGAGCACATCGAAGGCCAGCACGTTCAACAGGGCCGTGACGATGGCTGGGCCGCGCCCGAGATACAGGGCCACCGGTAGTACGGAAGCAAGAAAAAGCATGGCGATGTTCGTGTCGTCCAGTGCGGGAAAGAACGGATAGGTGGCGGCGGCCGTGGCCGCGCTGGCGACGATGGAGAGGACGTAGCGTTGGGTGGAAATCCGCGGCCCCGCCGGGGATGTCTTCGCGGCGCGGCGAGGCTGATCAGCCTGTGCGGGCCTGCCCACCAGCACCAGATCGAGATCCGGCGCCAGACGTTCAATCTGCTGGGGCAGATCCAGCGAAAGGGGGTTGCGCCACCAGGAATGCACCGTGCGACCCAGCACGATCTTGGTGACATTCTGCCGCCGTGCATAGGCGATCAGCCCCTGGGCGATGTCCACCCCCGAAATGGTCGACGTAGACGCGCCGAGATCTTCCGCAAGCTTCAAGCGCCCCAGGACAACGGAAAGGACCGCTTCCGGCAGCGCCTGGTGGGCGGGGGGGTCCACGTAGATCGCGTGCCAGTCCGCGTTCAGTGCCGAGGCCAGCCGGGAGGCGCTCCGGAGCACATCGTCCGATCCGGGAGCGGGCCCCACGCAGGCCAGGACGCGATCCCGCGCGTGCCAGATTGACGTTGCCGCGGCGCGGCTGCGATAGCCCGCCATATCATCGTCCACCCGGTTGGCCGTGCGACGAAGGGCCAGCTCGCGCAGTGCGATTAGGTTGCCCTTGCGGAAGAAATTCTGCGCGGCGCGATTCGCCTGCTCCTGCATGTAGACTTTGCCGTCCTTCAGGCGCTGGAGCAATTCCTCCGCCGGAAGATCGACCAGGGTGATCTCATCGGCGGCATCGAAGACCCGATCTGGCACGGTCTCCCCCACCCGGATGCTCGTGATCCGCCCCACCACGTCGTTCAAACTTTCCAGGTGCTGCACATTAAGTGTCGAATAAACATCCACACCCTGGCCTAAAATTTCTTCAATATCCTGCCACCGCTTCGGATGGCGCGAGCCTGGAGCGTTGGTGTGGGCCAGTTCATCGATGAGTATTACCGATGGACGGCGTTTCAGGGCGGCATCAATATCGAATTCTTCCAGGTCATGACCGCGATACGGCAGAACCCTTCGCGGAAGAAGCTCCAGCCCTTCCAACAACGCCATGGTGTCGCGGCGGCCGTGGGTCTCCACGAGGCCAACGACCACATCCACTCCACCCTCCTGCAATTGCCGGGCGGCCCGGAGCATGGCGAAGGTCTTCCCCACGCCGGCGCTGGCGCCAAAGAATATCTTTAACCTGCCGCGCCCCGCTTTGGCCTCTTCCGCCTGAACACGCCGGACAAGCTCGTCCGGGTCGGGGCGGGTCATCGCATGCTCCGGGTCCACCACACTGTCACTCCATTTCATCAAGGCTGAGATTGAGGCGCAACACGTTCACCACCGGCTCCCCGAATCCCGGCACGGCGGGACGCTCGGCATGGGCTTCAATCAGGGACTCGATCACCCCCACATCCTTGCTGCGAAAGCGCGCGACACGTTCAGCCTGATACTTCGCCGCAGCAATGCTGATATGGGGATCGAGACCGCTGCCGGAGGCGGTGACCAGGTCGATGGGGATCGGCTGGTTCTTATCCGTCGCAGCATCGCGCAGAAGAGTCGCCCTCGCCGTCACGGCTTCGAGCAGCGCGGGGTTGGTCGGCCCGAGGTTTGAGCCGCCCGAAGCCGCGGCATTGTACGCGGATCCCCCCGAGGCCGAAGGGCGGCCCCAGAAATACCGGGGCGCGGTAACGGACTGACCAATCAATTCCGAGCCGACAACCGTTCCGTCACGGATGATGAGACTGCCGTTGGCCTGATGGGGAAAGAGCGCCTGCGCGGCGACGGTGATGAGCACCGGATAGACGATTCCGGTCAGTACAGTCATGAGGGCGAAGAGCACAACTGCGGGTCTAAGTATGTTTTTCATGGGGTTCATAGCTCCTTTGAGTATACAGCAATCAGAACACGGACAGCGCCATGTCGATAACTTTGATACCGACGAAGGGCGCGACAAGTCCCCCCAGTCCGTAGATCAACATGTTCCGCCGGAGCAGCGCTCCGGCGGACGCGGGCGTGTAGGCCACGCCGCGAAGGGCCAGGGGAATCAGGGCGATGATAATCAAGGCGTTGAAGATATCCGCCGACAGAATTGCCGAGGCCGGCGTTTCGAGCCCCATCACGTTGAGCACACCCAGCGACGGATAGGTCGCCGCGAAGGCCGCCGGAATAATGGCGAAGTACTTCGCCACGTCGTTGGCGATACTGAAGGTGGTGAGCGCGCCGCGCGTCATGAGCATCTGCTTGCCAATTTGGACGATCTCGATTAACTTTGTCGGGTTGGAGTCCAGATCCACCATCGTGCCGGCTTCCTTGGCCGCCTGCGTACCCGAATTCATCGCCATGGCCACATCGGCCTGGGCCAATGCGGGGGCGTCGTTGGTTCCATCGCCCGTCATGGCCACCATGTGGCCCTCCGCCTGGTAGCGTCGGATCATGGCGAGTTTGGCTTCCGGTGTGGCTTCCGCCAGGAAATTGTCCACGCCGGCTTCCGCGGCAATCGCCGCCGCCGTCTTTGGGTTGTCACCGGTAATCATGACGGTCTGTATGCCCATTCGGCGCAGTTCCGCGAAGCGCTCGCGAATTCCGCCCTTGACAATGTCCTTCAACTCGACCACGCCCAGCACCTTGGTGCCCTCCGCAACCACCAGCGGCGTGCTCCCCCGGGTGGCCACATCGTCTACGAGCTTGCTCATGCTTTCCGGGTAGCTGCCTCCCTGTGACTCAACCCAGGCGCGCACCGCCTCGGCGGCGCCCTTGCATATTTCGCGACCGCCGAGGGAAACACCGCTCATTCGCGTCTGTGCCGTGAAGGGTATGAAATGGGCGTCAAGCGCGGCCAGTTCACGTTCGCGGAGGTTGTAGGCCCGCTTCGCAAGCACGGTGATACTCCGCCCTTCGGGCGTCTCGTCGGAAAGTGAGGCCAACTGGGCCGCGTCGGCCAGGTCTTCGACCGCCACCCAGTCCGCGGGAAGGAAGGCGACCGCCTGCCGGTTACCCAGGGTAATGGTGCCGGTCTTGTCCAGCAAGAGGATGTCAACATCGCCCGCGGCCTCGATGGAACGGCCGGACGTCGCGACCACGTTTGCCGCCAGCACGCGGCTCATGCCCGCGATACCGATGGCTGAAAGGAGGCCGCCAATGGTCGTGGGAATCAGGCATACCAGCAGGGCGGCGAGGACCGTGATGCTTACCGGCGCTCCCCCGCTGCCATTATTCGCCGCATACTGCGAGAAGGGCAGCAGCGTGGCCGTGGCCATGAGGAAGGCAATCGTCAAGCCGACGAGAAGGATGGTCAGAGCCACTTCGTTCGGGGTCTTGCGCCGTTGGGAACCCTCCACCATCTTGATCATGCGATCTAGAAAGGACTCTCCAGGATCCACGGCCACGCGGACAACGAGCCAATCGGAAAGCACGCGGGTGCCGCCGGTGACGGAACTGAAATCGCCGCCGGCCTCGCGAATGACCGGAGCCGACTCGCCCGTAATGGCGCTCTCGTCCACCGACGCGACGCCCTCGATCACTTCGCCGTCGCAGGGCACCATGTCACCGGCCTCGATGAGGACCACATCGCCTTTTCGGAGCTCGTCGGCCAGCACGTTCTCCCAGGGGGCGTGGCGCTTTGGCTCGATGAGGAGCTTCGCATGGACGGCGGTACGCATCTCGCGCAGGGTCGCCGCCTGGGCTTTGCCCCGGCCTTCGGCCATGGCTTCGGAAAAGTTGGCGAAGAGCAGGGTGGCCCAGAGCCAGGCTGCTACGCCGAAGATAAAACTTGGGGGCGCTTCACCTTCGCCAACGAGCGCCTGGACGAAGAGGGCTGTCGTCAATATACTGCCCACGTAAACCACAAACATGACCGGATTCCGGAACTGACTGCTGGGGTGGAGCTTCTTGACCGCACCCACCAGGGCACTCTTCATTGTGGCCGGGTCGAGCATGGAGAACGATTTTTTATACATGAAAGGGATTCCTTGTCTTAGTGGAGGGCAAGCGGCAAGAGGTGCTCGGCTACCGGGCCGAGCGCCAGCGCGGGGATATAGGTAAGGGCGCCGGTGGCCAGCACCGTGCCGCCCAGCATCACGGCAAAGAGCACGCCGTCCGTGGGCAGGGTACCGACCGTTCGCGCCGTTTCGGCTTTTGCGGCCAGGCCGCCCGCAAGGGCGAGTACTGGTACGATGACCGCGAAGCGACCGAGCCACATGGCGATGCCAAGCATGCTGTTATAGAAGGGCGTGTTCGCCGAGAGTCCGCCGAAAGCGCTGCCGTTGTTGTTGGCGGCCGAACTGAAGGCGTAGAGAATCTCACTGAAACCATGGGCGCCGGGATTGAGCATGCCTGAACGGCCGACTTCGACCGAAATCGCCACGGCCGTTCCCGCGAGCACCAGGACTGGCGTCACGAGCACCGCCATAGCGGCCATCTTCATTTCGAAGGGCTCCAGCTTCTTGCCCAGGTACTCCGGGGTGCGCCCAATCATCAGGCCCGCCATGAAAACGGCAATAACCGCGAATACCAGCATGCCGTAGAGCCCGCTGCCCACGCCGCCGAAGACCACCTCGCCCAGTTGCATCAGCCACATGGGGAAAAGGCCTCCCAGGGGTGAGAAGGAGTCGTGCATGCCATTTACCGCGCCACAGGAAGCGCTGGTGGTGATGGTGGCAAAGAGCGAGGTGGCCGAGATTCCAAATCGCGCTTCTTTGCCTTCCATGTTGCCGCCCGGCTGGTCCGGACTGGCTGCCATATCCAACCCGACGGGACTCAGGGCGGGGTTGGCCTGCTGTTCGAAATAGCCCACGCCCACGGCGCAACTCAAGAAGAGCGCCGCCATGACACCCCAGAGCACCCATCCCTGACGGTAGTCGCCCGCAAGGTGGCCAAAGGCCCGGCACAGCCCGGCGGGAATCAGGAAGATAAGCGCCATCTGCAGAAAGTTCGAGAGCGCGTTGGGATTCTCGAAGGGGTGCGAAGCGTTGGCGTTAAAGAAACCACCGCCGTTGGTCCCCAGCATCTTTATGGCAACCTGGGACGCTGCGGGGCCCATGGCGAGCTCCTGTGCCGGCTGCGCCGCGCTGTCCAGCGGCGCGACCGTCACATAGGCGCTGAAATTCTGGACCATACCCTGGCTGACCAGCACCAACGCGCAAATCGCGCTGAGCGGAAGCAGCATGTATACCGTGATCCGGTAGACGTCCACGAAGAAGTTTCCGATAGAGGCCGAGCGCTTCAGCGTGAAGCCTCGAATCATCGCAAAGGCCACCGCGATTCCCGTCGCCGCCGACAGGAAGTTTTGCACGGCCAGGCCCGCCATCTGGGTAAGATAGCTCATGGTGCTCTCACCGCCATAGCCCTGCCAGTTCGTGTTGCTGACGAAACTGACCGCGGTGTTGAACGCCGAGTCCGCGGTGACGTTGCCAAACCCCTGTGGATTCAGGGGGAGCCAGGCCTGCGTCCGCTGCAAGGCATAGACCGCGAGCACGCCCAGGAAATTGAACACCAGTACCGCCATCGCATAGCGAGACCAGGACATGCCCTCCGCGGGGTCGATACCGCACAGGCGATAGACGGCGCGCTCCAAACGCCCCAGCAGCCCGGCGCCCGGGAGGCCCCGCTCGATGCGAACGAGCCAGGCCCCGAAGGGGAAGGTTGCGCCAAAGAGCGTCAGCATGAATGCCGCAAGCAAGATAAAATATCCGTTACTCATCAGAATTGCTCCGGAAAAACCAGTACATAAGACAGATAGAGCAAGAGCCCCGCGGTCAGGAGGACCGCCACCCATTCCAGAAGGCCCATCTCAGTTTCTCCCAGTGGTTCGAGCAATGGCCACGGCCATCCCTACGGTCAAGGCGGCGAGAATCGCCGCCAGTGTCAGATACATCAGGTCCATACGCACCTCCTTGGTTGTGCTGACAAGACTGTACCTTCCGGCGCGAATAAACGGGGTAAAGAGGCGGGCGGCTGGTGTAAAAATGGTGTAAACAGCCCGCGCTGGCAACGCGCCAACTCGGGGAAATTGGGCGGCAGTTCGGCGAGAAGTCAGGTCCGGGTCTATCCACCGGATTTGCCGCCGAGAATTCAACGGGCGCGACCGTCTGGCCCAGCAGTGCAATAGCACTACGCTGAGTAGAGGGTCCTCGCGCCATGCGCCGTGGCCTCGCCACGTTGCCCTCCCATGGAATACACTGATAGAATTCCGCCTCATCCATAAAGCGTATCGAACCAGATTCCGGACGCCTTGACATCGTGTCTAAGAAGGGTGCGGACGGACCATTAAGGCATTGCATGGGTACTGAGAATATTCCAACAACCAAAGGCTCCTCGACGCACCGTTCCGGCCTGTCCTCCAAGTCGATCTCCCGTTCCTTTCGGAGTACCGCGCTGCTATTGAGGAAACAACTCTGGATCTGGCCCGTGATTGCCCTGGTCCTTCTCGTGTTCCTCGGCACCTGGGTTCGAAAACAGATTGAGCGACCGATTCGGGAACAATTGCAAAGTGAATTGACCACGGTTCTGAACGCGGATGTGGCGGCTATGGAGCTCTGGATTCAACACCAGAAGGAGAACGCGGAAGCCTACGCCGCCGACACGGTTGTGCGTGATTCGTCTCTGCGGCTGACCGAAATCGCCCGGTCCAATCCTGATTCGCCCACGGCCCTGCTTGATTCGCCCGCCCAGTCGGAGCTTCGAAACCGATTCGAATCGGGAAACGATGAAAAAGTGTCAACGGGCTATGTTCTCTTCGATCCGCAGGGAATGGTCCTCGCTTCCTACGCACCCGAACTGATTGGCAAAACGCCCTACGATGTAGCACTTCCGTGGCTCGCCGAAGCACTGGCGGGAAAGACAACCCTCTCCAACCCCTTCAAGAGTATCGTCATGCTCGCGGACGCCCAGGGACGACTCAGAACCGGTGTCCCAACCATGTTTGCCCTGGCGCCCGTTCGGAATAACAGCGGCGAGCAGATTGCCGTGATCGCCGAACGACTGCACCCCGAAGGGCAATTTACCGCCATCCTCCAGCTTGCGAGATTGGGAAAGACCGGAGAGACCTACGCGGTGGATCGAAACGGACTGATGCTGTCTCAGAGCCGATTCGACGATGAACTCAAGCAAATTGGTCTGGTCACCGACGACGACTTGTCCTCTTCGGTTTTGACAGTGGAACTCAGAGATCCGGGGGTCGATATGACCGAGGGCACGCGCCCTGAAACACGTCGCCCGGACCAGCCATTGACCGTTCCCGCGCGTGCACTAAGCGAGGGCAAGTCCGGATTCAATGTAGACGGGTACCGCGACTATCGGGGCGTGCCGAGTGTCGGCGCCTGGACCTGGCTGGAAGACGCGGGATTTGGCGTTGTCGCCGAAGTTGACCGTGCCGAGGCTTATCGTCCGGTGTACTTCATTCGCAAGGTGTTCTGGGGGTTATACGCGCTCATCGCCCTGACCTCCGTGGCCATTTTTGTGTTCACCGTACTCGTGGAGCGCTTGAAACGCGAGGCGCGCAAAGCGGCTCTCGACGCCCAGCGCCTGGGCCAGTACGCGCTGGAGGAAAAGCTTGGCGCCGGAGGCATGGGCGTCGTCTATCGGGCGCGTCACGAGATGCTTCGCAGGCCCACGGCCGTAAAACTGCTGGACGTGGAACGCACGACCCCCGACAGCATCGAGCGTTTCGAGCGGGAAGTCAAACTCACCAGCCTGCTGAACCATCCCAACACCATCACGATTTACGACTATGGTCGCACCCCCGAGGGCATCTTCTATTACGCCATGGAGTATCTCGAAGGGGTCGATCTTGAGCGCCTCGTAAACCGCTATGGCGCCCTCCCGGAGGGACGCGTCATCTCTATACTCAAACAGATCTGCGGTTCGCTGGCCGAAGCCCACGGCGCGGGCTTGATCCACCGCGACATCAAGCCCGCCAATATCATGATCTCCGCACGGGGCGGGCTGTACGACATGATCAAAGTGCTCGACTTTGGCGTCGTCAAGGCCATGGACACCGCTGCGGCGAGCCGCCTGACGGCCTCGGGCTCGTGGATTGGCACCCCGGCCTACATGTCGCCTGAGGCGGTGAATTCTCCGGACAATGTGGACGCGCGAAGCGACCTCTACGCCGTGGGGGCCGTAGGCTATTTTCTGCTTACCGGAACGCCCGTTTTCCCCGGTCAATCGCCCATGGAAATCCTGCGCAGCCATGTCAATGAACCACCGTCTCCACCCTCCGTCCGGCTGGGCCGTTCCCTGGATCTGACCCTGGAGAACCTGATTCTTCGGTGCCTTGCCAAAGCGCCTCAGGATCGCCCCCACAGCGCGGCTACCCTGCAGCGAATGCTGGAGGAGTGTGATCCGGTTAACGAATGGACAAAGGAGATGGCCGCAACCTGGTGGCGGGAGTTTTTCCCGGAATCCAAGGGCTCCTGGGTCGGTGTTGAGGGCAAGACCCAGGTCACATGAGACTCCGGCGCGTTGCGGGATACGTCGACTACTCCACCAACTCCACTGAGTTCCCTTCGCTTGCACTGACAGCCATGTCGCCAAACTTTGGGTAGCCGAACCGGTGTGGCGCAATATCAGTTCGACCGGCACCAGGCTCGACATCTACCTTACGGATCCCTGCTGTTAGGCTCATGCTGCCGGCGGAACTCTGGGGCCGAGGGAGAAGCTTCTTACCCCAAACCACTTTCGTAAACCGGCGTGCTCTTTTTTGTATCAGCCTGCGCAGTTGGGTTTGGCTCATCCATCGCCCCCCCCCCTCTTGGTGCCTGGTACCTCGTGGAGCAGGACTGCCCGAAAGCACGATTTGCATTCGATACTGCGTACGCAGTATCATCATGGTGTCGAGACAGTCTCGGCCAATATCGCCATGGTGCAGTTGGTGCAATACAACTAAAGTGAGCTTTCGCCGATCCCGTGAGGTGCCCGAAGGTCCCCATGTTGTCCACCCCACGTTCTCAAATATCCGCGCTTAACGGGAACCCCGAGCCCGCACTTGAAGCGCAAGGTCTGGAGAAGTCCTATCGGACGCCAGACGGTGTTCGCGTGCCCATCGTGCGGGTGGACGCCTTCAAGTTGGTCCACGGTCATCATACGGCCATCCACGGTGGCAGCGGATCCGGAAAGACAACGTTTCTCAATATGCTTGCCGGCATTCTTCAGCCCGATACGGGCGTAGTACTGATCGAAGGCCAGATTTTTTCCGCCCTCCAAGAGTCCGCCCGGGATCGGGTGCGCGCCAGACGCATCGGCTACATCTTCCAAACCTTCAACCTGCTCCAGGGATACACTGCCCTCGAAAATGTTCGTATGAGCATGCTTTTCGGTAGTGAGGTGGACAATGAATACGCCCTTCACCTGCTGGAGCGCGTGGGCTTGGCTGATCGCCTTCACTATCGGCCAGGCCAAATGTCGGTGGGCCAGCAACAGCGGGTTGCCGTGGCACGCGCTCTCGCCAATCGTCCGTCGGTTGTGCTCGCAGACGAGCCCACGGGCAACCTGGATCAAAAGAACGCGGCGGACGCGATGACACTCATCCGCACCATCTGCGCGGAGGCGGGAGCCGCCTTGCTCCTCGTGAGCCACGATCGGGAGATACTCGCACAGTTTGACGAGTTGCACGCCTTTTCGGATATCAACGTAGTGCTTCGGCGGAGGAAGTCGGAATGAGCCGAGCCATACTCATGATTGCACGAAAGAGCCTCCGGCAGCACCTCTTTTCCACGGCGATAACCGTCATCTCTGTGGCGCTCGCCTCGGGCCTCATCATGGCGGTATTCGCGATAGAATCCCAGTCCAGGCAGGCCTTCGCAAATCCGGATGTGGGCTATGATGCGGTGCTGGGGGCGCGGGGCAGCAAGCTGCAACTGGTGCTGAACACGGTCTTTCATCTGGAGACCTCGCCGGGCAACATTCCCTGGACGCTTTATACGTCTCTGCGCGATAACACTGTTGGGGTGCAGAAGGCCATACCTGTAGCGACCGGCGACAACTACTTGGGGTTCCGAATCGTCGGAACGACCCACGCCTTCTTTACCGATCTTCCATCTCGAAGCGGAGCGGTCAACGCGGTCCGCGATGGCGGGCGTTTCTTCGACGACGGCTTTCGCGAGGCCGTGGTCGGAAGCTTTGTCGCCGAACAGACCGGCCTCAGACCGGGCGATACGATCAACCCCTATCACGGACTCACCTATGACGAGAACGCAAAACACCCGGAAGAGTATACGGTGGTCGGAATTCTTGAGCCAACGAACACGCCATCGGACCGTGTGATATGGATCCCTATCGAAGGGATCTTCCGCATGGAGGGCCACGTGCTTCGGGCCTCGGGCGAAGACTACCAGGCCGCCGCGGGGCAGTCCATACCCGATGAGCACAAAGAAGTCAGCGCAGTGCTGCTCAAACTCGCCAGCCCCGCCACGGGTTGGCAGTTGGAGCAGACCATCAACAAGCAGGGCAAGGTCGCAACGTTGGCCTTTCCCCTTGATGCCGTCATGCTGGATCTCTTCGAAAAAATGGGCTGGGTCAATCGTGTGCTGAAGCTAGTGGCTTATCTCGTCGTGCTCGTATCTGCGACCGCGATCACGGCCAGTATTTACAACACCATCAACGAGCGGCGTCGCGAGTTTGCCATACTTCGCGCACTGGGTGCGCGCCGGGCCACCGTATTCGGCGCCATCGTACTTGAGTCGAGTCTCATCGGTTTCATTGGTGCAATCGCGGGCTTCGCGCTCTACATGGTAATTCTGGCCGTCGCCGCCTGGGTCGTCCGTGAGCATACCGGTGTCGTTCTCCGCACCCTGGTCCCCCATCCGATACAAGTCATAACTCCTCTGGGAATGACGCTCGTTGGCGGCTTCGCGGGAATCATTCCCGCCGTCAGAGCCTATGGCACTGATATCGCCACCAACCTGCTTCCAAAAACTTGAACGCCCCGAAGATGGCGTTGAAGGTCAACATCAGAATGAACTCTGGAGACCAAGAGATGAGCCACCACCTTTCACTGCGCCCCTGGATTGCCACTCTGACACTGGCTTTGGGCATTGGCCTTCATCTCGGCGCATGCAAGCCCGCCCAAGAAGTTCCCCCTGCGACGGAACCTGCCCGACCTGAAGCCAAAGCGATGGCGGCCTCCCCCGCTCCTGCGCCCGCCGATCACGATGATATTGGTCATGATCACGAGGAAGAGCATGACCACCATCACACCGCACCGCACGGTGGCACACTGCTGGTATTGGGTGGTCACCTGGGGCACATCGAAGTGGTACTCGACCCGTCATCCGGGCGCTTGACCCTCTACTCCCTTGACGGCCATGCCGAGAGTCCCGTCCGGATGAAAGAGCCTAACCTAGTGTTGACCGTGATTCCCGAAGGTGGGACACCGTTCGAACTGCAGGTGGCAGCCCAGGAGAATGCCCTGACCGGTGAAACGTCGGGGGACACCTCCCAGTTTTCGGTTACGGACGAACGCCTGAAAAACCTTCAGCGCTTTCAGGGTCGAATAGGCCCGTTGAGTTTCAGGGGCACATCGATCAACGAGACCGAATTCAACTTCCCGGACGGGAACGAGTAACAATACCGCGGATTAAGCCGGGGCCAATTGGAAAGGTAACTTGAACATGAGAAGACCCAAGGAACTGGCGGGACTGATCGTTCTAGTGGCCGCACTGCTGGGCATGATTATGGGGGGAGGATTGAGTGACCAGAATGCCCCCGGGGAGATTGGACGTCACCCACAGGTGGCCGAAGAAGCGCTATTCCCCCTTGCGGATGTCGCCTATGCGGGTACCGAGGAGACCCCGACGGCAACGCCTCCTCCCCCACGCGGCGCACCCATCGACGCCCCGGCGCCCCGGGCCGGCCGGAGAATCGATACGCCGTCGGTCGCGCCGGGCAGCCGCAACATACCTCAAGCCGACTTTGAAGCCTTACAGGAATCGGAGACGAAGCTTGCAGAGAAAGGTGGCTCGCTCAATTTTGAGAAAACGACCGACGGGAAGTATTTCAAGCTCACCTTTCGTGGACTAGCATCCTTCACATACAAACATCCGGATCCCGAGACACTTCAAAGAGCGGAAAACCCGTCAGCCCTGCTGGGTGATCAGATTCCCGCGCCAATTCGCGCGCTGAGCGGCCAGCAGGCGGTGGTCGTGGGATTCATGGTGCCTTTTGAACTTGCCGAGGATGGAAGCATTACCAGCTTCGCCATCACGCAGAATCAGTCCTTCTGCTGCTACGGCGTTTCCCCCGAAATAAACGAGTGGGTTCTCGTGGAGGCATCCCCCGCCTTGAAAGTCGCCTACCAACCCGAATCGCCCGTGGCCGTCTTCGGAACTCTCGACGTTGGTGAAGAGATTGAAGAGGGTTACGTACTCAGTATCTATCGCATGAAGGCCGGCGACGTGTCAGACGCGTCTAAACTGCTGCGAAAGTCCCTGCTGCGACCGTAGACGCCTAACAGCCCGCTGCAGTTACCTGCGACAACATCAGACGCAAATCCTACTTCTACTCCACCAACTCCACTAAGTTCCCTTCGGTCACCCTGGCCTGCATGGCGAGGATCCATTCCCGCAGCAAGGCCACTCCCTCATCGTGGATCATTCGTTTGGGAAGGGGCGGCATCATAACGCCGGGCTCGGTGCTCTCCAGTCTGTGCATCAGAATGGACACCTCGGGGTGTCCCGGCTCGATGCCGAACTTGTAGCCGCCGGAACCGCGGCCCGCAGCAATAGGGCTCTTGAACACACCGTATTTTCCGGCGTCTCGCTGATTGTAGGACAGATCCAGCCCGGACATGTGCGCGGGCCCCGAGGGGTTGTGGCAATGGGCGCAGTTGATATCCAGATAGGCCCGCGCCCGCTCGTTCAGGGTGCCGCTGGCGGGGTCGTCGGCGTTGGGAACCCGGGGTGCCGCTTCCGGGGTGGGCGCCTCGCCCAGATAACCCGCCGCCTGCCACTTGAGGAGCTGATTCATGGCGCCATCGGGATAGGAGTACGTCTTGTTCAGGTGGCGCGCTTTTGGACCGATGGGCTGTAGCTTGCCTCCGATTTCATGGCACTGCTTGCACTCGTTCATGTTGGGGATGATGTAGCGATCTAGCTTGCGCACCTCCCCGTCGAAATGCGTCCACGAAACATCCACCCGCCCCCCCGCAACGGCCAGCCGGGCGTCGCTCGCGTCCTGGTTCCAGATGTAGGCGAAGCCCGCCCACCCTTCCGGCTTGTGAATAAGGAGGCGCGTTTCAACGATCCGCTCCCCTTTCGAAGGGTCTCGGATATCATTTAGAAAACCGAACGTTTTCGCGATCACCGTGCCGACGGGGAAATCGAAGACATCCGGGTCTCGATACGCCGCCTGGGTACCTTCAGGGAGCCAGATGAAGCGGTGCTTGGTCGCATAATCCGAATAGAGCGGTGTATTCAAGTCGTAAGGCAGAACACCATCATTGGGAATCTGGCGGGCGCCGTCTTTAAACAGGTTATACTCGGAAATATTACGCGCCGGAGGCTTGGTCACATCGACCGACACCGGCGCGGCAAGGGCCGCGACACAAAGCAAAACTGAAATTCCCGACATGGCAATCGCTCCTGAGTTTGGCCCCATTATAGTCTCTTCGCCCACCAATCCCCAAGCCCGGTATCGGGGAGAGATCGGCTCGGTGCGGTTAATAAAGAAGCCGACCACCTCTCAGAGGCAGCCGGCTTCGATACTTCGCATTCAAGGGGTTTCTGTCTGTCAGCCTTCCGAGGCGACCGTCGTCTCGGCGCCGGAGCCCACCCCGTGATTGGTATCGATACTGCTTACGATCTCTTCTTCGGGATTGCTGAGCGCCTTAAGATCCGCGAGCTGCACAGGCGTTCCCGACTTCTCCTGGGCGTTCCAGAAGGCGGTCCACTCGTCCACCGTGCCCGGCTTCGGATCGGGAAGAGCGTTCGCCCAGAGCGCCAGCAATGCCTCACGGCTCGCATTTGAAACGCGCTCGTCCGGGTTCGGCAGCAGGCTGATGAGCGCCGGGGTCACTTCCCGCGCCCCCATACCCGCCAGCACGTAAATCGCGCTGATCTGCACTTCCTGTTTGTGGTCGGCCAGGCCGCGGACAATGAGATCTTTGCTGCCCGTATGACCGAGGCGGCCAAGCAACTCAATCGCCATGACCCGCGTGCCAAAATAATTATTTTGCGCGCCGGCCTGGAGGAGTTCCAGCGCCCGCGAACTGTCCATATAGGCCAGTGCTTCGAGCAGATTGGGACCGATAAGAATCGATACGCCGGGGAGCTGATTCGCAAGAAAACTGTAGGCGTCGAACTCCTTCTGAAGCCCGATCAGTTTCTCGCGCACCGCCACCCGCTTGGAAACGTTGTCGGTCTTCAACTCGAACATCAGCCCCATGACGAGGTTGCGCTGTTCCGCGGTAAGGCCCGTTTCCTCCGTGAGGATCCGATTCTGCTCTTCCCAATTGGCCAGGATCTCCTCCTTGCTCAACTTTCCGGTCTTTTCGTTCTTCTCCACGCGGTCGATTTCTTCCGCGCGATAGACGAGGCTCCGCTCGCCCGCCGTCACCTTGAAGACATCCGGATTATCGGGAACGGGCGTCACGACGCCGTCGAACTCGACACCATTCTTCAGGTAGACCGTATCGGCGCCCGCGGTGGCCGCCAACAAGGCAACGGCCAGCAGGACGTGTTGCCATCGAGATTTCATGTGCACTTTCTCCAGCATCGATTTTAATTCGGTCATCGTGCGGCTCACCCGCGATCGAAGTAGAAGGCCGCGCGGGCGAAAACCACCTGTTCCGTATCCGCCACATTCAGGAAACGCTCCACGCGCGGATCGTAGTGCAGCTTGAGACCACCGGGCACGAACATACCCAGATCGGCCGCAATCACGCCGCCCCGGATCGTCATCTTGCCTTTCGAGTTCGAGTAGTGCCGCTCCATGCTGCGGACGATATTGAAGATCGAGTTGTTGCTGTACAGCAAGCCGTCGAACTTGAAGTCGCGTCCGCTGCTCGGGCGGGACATTTCATCGTCGTACCAGAACTGGCGCAACTGATCTTCCGACATCCAGTTGCCGTCCGGATTCAGGTAGTGATAGGCCGCACGACTCAGAATATCAAGGGGGTAACCCTTCGCAACCAGATAGTCGCTCAGTTTCTTCACGCCCGAGTCGTTATAGTGCACCGCGTGCTCGTCGGCCGCGTCGTACAGCCAGATGTTGTTCGGCTGGCTTTCGCGAAGACCATAGAATCGCGGCGTGTAGGTGTTGTCGGCCACGGCCTTTTCCAGTTCGAGCTGGTTGAACAACTGAAGCTCTGACATGGTGAAGCTGAACTGATTGCCGGGCGTTCCGGTAACCTTCTGGTTGGGATCCGTCGAGTAGGGGTCAAAATAGCCCCACTTCAGCGTCTGATTGGAACCAAGGCGATTTACGTTGTTGGTCCGGTTCTTGTCCCGCGTGTGGATGCTGTACTGGCTCCAGGTCGGGTACTTGTCGTTGTTATAGGAAGTATGGTTGACGCCACGAATCGTGGTGTAGTCGCCCATCATGACGCTTCCGCCCGATACCAACGCGAAGGCGTTCGTTTCGCCGGATTCGTTTACGCCAAATTCGCCGGGGGCGTCCTTGTAGGTAACGTCACCGATGACATAGGTATTGCCGCGAACGAGGAGCTTTCCTTCGCCTTCAACTGGTCCCTTGATCACCAGGTCACCGTCAATGGCAACGGTATTCTGTATCTTGATGGGGTCGTCTTCCGTGCCCACCAGGATGAGGTTACCGTCGTAGTACCCGTCGGTGGACAGCGAAGACAGCGCCGAATTGGAAGACTCCGGAAGCGTCGTACCGGTATAAATGCCGCCGTCGGGTATGCCGTAGGCAACACCATTGGTGATGGCGCCGCTCGGGTCTTCCACGCCCAACTCGAAGTCAATACTGCCGTTGGCGGTGTTGACGATAACTTCAAACTCGGAGTCATCCACCACGCGGTCACCATCTTCATCGGGATAGGGCGCCGGGAAAGTACCGGGAAGGGGGCCGTCGGTCTGCGCCTCCGCCTCTTCGGGGTATTCCATGTAGAGGTTAGCGAACTGGAGCAACTCCCCGTCACCGTTCTTCGCGGCATTGGCCAGATTGGTCGTAGTCATGCCGCCCGTGGCGCTCTGGGTAATCTTTCCGTCTTCGCTGCTGAAGGAATAGGCGTCAAAGCCGGTGGAAGCCAGGCCGGCGGCGGTATACTCGCTGCCGTTGGGCTGATAAACCCGGCCGCGAGTGTACACGGAACCGGCTACACGGGAATCGGGCTCGGAACCCGTGCGGACGAGGAGGGACTCCAGCGCCGCTACCTTGACCCGGTCAAAGGTGCCGTAGAGGCTGGAATCCGTGTTGCGCTCGAGTTCGAGGGAGCGGATTTCCGCGTGACAGAGGATGCAACTGATGTTATTGGCAAGAATGGCGAACTGGCCGTGATCGAAGGGCGAACCGCCAATGCGCAGCACCTGCACCGCCGTCTTGGACGTGCCGTCGATCGTCGCCGAGGAGCGGACGGTAAGCCGCGATTCATAGACCGTGTCGTAGCGGGAAACCGTTACGTTCTCTATAGTAGCCAGCACGGTTTCCGTACCCGGCTTCTTGAAATCGATGGGTTCGGTTATGATGGCCTTGCCATACTGGCCGACACCCGAGGGCAGCGTGTCGAAGGTACCGTCACCGTTGCCCTCTTCACCGACATCTTTGCTGCCGTTGAAGTTCAAATCTTCGTTGATGGGGATCTCGGCGGTGTTGTTCAGGTAGTACTTGTACGAGGCAACGTTGCCGGTCGTGTTGCCGCTGCTTACTTTGTAATCGTTCCATAGCTGCTCTACAGCCAGGTCAATGCCCGCCTGGGCCGCTTCTTCCAACAACACATTGTTGTAGGCGAGGTCGGTTTCTTTCTTGGCGCGCTGTACACCCGTCATGACCAGACCCATCGAGCCCAGAATGACGATGATGGCGAGCATGGCGAATACGAGTGCTATACCGTCCTGATTTGTTCTTTTAAGGTGGCTATGATCCATAGGTCCCCTCCTTTCTTAATTGACGAGGCGAATATTGGATGTTGTCTCGGCGAGAAGCGGTTTGCCTTCACCTGCTCCGTATCGCTTGCTGCCACGCAAGGTAATTTGCACGGTAGTCATATCTTCAACGTCCGCAGCCTGGTTGGCCAGCAGCGTAAAATTCACAAATTCGATGGTCGAGGCGCTCGCCACGGGCACCGTGGCCCCGTCCTGCGAACGCACCATGCGACGCGTCAACGTACCGTCGCCGTTCGTGTCCTCATCGGGATCCAGCAGACCGTTCTCATTGGCATCTTCATTCTCCAGGGAGAATGTGATGGGCGTGGAGTAAGCAAAAATCGCCTCGCCCGAGACGGGTTGTGGAACTTGGAAAGTAATCGAACGGCCTTCATCGCTGATGGCAACGGGAAACAGGCCCTCGGGCGCGCCCGTCTTCTCGGTCGTAATTTCCGTTACCCCTTCGCGAAGCTCGCTGCTCAATACGGAGACGGTATCCCGAAGGTTATTCTGAACCTCCACCTTGGCGTTGGCCAACTGGGCCGAAGTGGTGGAAGATTGAAGTACGATAAAGCCGAGGAGGGAGACGACGGAGAGGATGCCCATCGAGACCATTATTTCGACCATGGTGTGTCCGCTGTTTTTCATGGAAGCTGTCTCCTTATTCATTGGTCAACATGCTCACAAGCGTAGCCGCCAGCGGACGACCCTTACGATCGGTCCAGTTCGTGGTTACGTGAACCACGATGGGGTTGTCGTCCCCATCCGCCGTTTCGCCTGCGTCATTGAAGCAGGTCACTTCGATAGTCTGATCCGCAAGTTCCACATGCTCGCTGTTGTCCGCTTTGAACGCCGCCCAGGAGCTGTCATTGTTGGTCTCGATCCAGGTCAGAAGCCCTTCCGGGAAATTGTCTTTATACTCAACCCGTTTCTCCCGAAGGCCATCCATCACGCTCTGGCAGGCGCGGACGCCTTCCATGCGCTGTTCCTGGATGTCGATGCTGACGTAGAAAGACATGAGGGACTGGGCGGTCACGGCGATGACACCTGCGAAAATAGCCACCGCAAGTGTTATTTCTATCAGCGTCACGCCGCGCTCATCTTTGAGGAATCGATTTATTTTCATCTTCACTCCGTTCTCCAGGGCATCCGGCCATGGAATCAGCAATCCCCGCAACAAAATCTATAACGACGCTGCCCTTCTTGTGTTTACGGCAGATTCTTAAAAGTGTTAATAGTTTATCCGTACGATTATGCCATGCCCCACGCCAATGTGCAAGCAGCGTGAAATTCTCCGGCATCCTAACCCTATGCGGCAAGGCCGCTTGCGAGGTTAATGCAATCGGGGCGGGCGATATTTCGCACCTGAATCCACAGAAAACCCGAGGCCCCGGCTAGCGGATGGCCTCTTCGCTCGCTCGGTCGAAGAAATGGAGGGCGGCGGTGTTGATACGGAGGGCGTAGGGGTGCCCCACTTCCGGCTGGGCCAGCGCGTGGACGCGCGCCGCGATCGGCTGACCCGCAAGGCTCAGGTAGACGTATATTTCCGAACCCATGGGCTCCACCACCTCCACCAGCGCTTCCAGCATTTCCCCCGGTTCCACTGCGCTTTCCGAGGCATCCTGAAGGTCTTCCGGGCGAATCCCCAGATATACTTCCTTACCCTTGAAGGGGGTTAATGCCCCGTGGTACTCCGACGGCAGCGGGAGCACGAAGGTGTTTCCTGAAGTATGAAACGCCAGGCCGTGCCCGTGGCTGTCGATCCCGCCTTCTAGTATGTTCATCGGAGGGCTGCCGATGAAAGTGGCCACGAATTTGTTGGCCGGGCGATGATAGAGATCCAGCGGCGCGTCAACCTGCTGTATAACGCCATCGAGCATCACCACGATCCGGTCGCCCATGGTCATGGCCTCAACCTGGTCGTGGGTCACGTAAATCATGGTGGACTGGAGCCGCCGGTGGAGCTTGGAGATTTCCGCGCGCATCTGCACCCGGAGTTTCGCGTCCAGGTTGGAAAGAGGCTCGTCGAACAGGAAGACTTTCGGCTTACGAACGATGGCCCGGCCCACGGCGACGCGCTGCCGCTGCCCGCCACTCAAAGCCTTGGGCCGACGCTGGAGCAGGTCGGTAATCCCCAGAATCTCGGCGGCATCGCGGACGCGCCGGTCAATCTCGTCCTTGGGGTAGCGCCGCATTTCCAGCCCAAAGGACATGTTTTTGTACACGTTCTTGTGGGGGTAGAGGGCGTAGTTCTGAAAGACCATCGCAATGTCCCGATCTTTCGGGGGCACGTCGTTTACGACGCAGCCATCGATGCGAATTTCACCACCCGAGATTTCCTCCAGGCCGGCGATCATGCGCAGCGTCGTGGATTTCCCACAGCCCGAGGGACCGACCAGCACGACAAACTCCTTGTCGTTGATGACCAGATTCGCGTTCTTCACGGCGGGAATACCGCCGGGATAGAACTTCTGTACGTTGGTCAGGGTAACCTGGGCCACGGTTCAGGGACCTCCAGCTCGTTGATTCGACGGCACCCGCGCGCGAAACAGGGTTTTTGCGACACATTCGATCCCCGATGCGGGGGCCGACGCCGGTGGATGATAACAAGGGGCCTGACGTTGGTCAAGGCGCGACCGCTTCCGGCGGCGGGCTTGCTTCGGCACTTACGGTCTCGCGAACGAAGCTGAAGAGTCCATCCAGCGAGCCCAGTTGCCGCGCCATTCCCTGCAGCACCAGATGAATCGCCCGCGCCCCGCTGACCGCCTCCTCGCCCGCCGGGTTCTCCACGGTAAAGGCGTTCATGGTGAGGGCGATCGGCGGTTGGGGCGGCGACACACTCTCCGCCTTGATCTCAGCCGCGTCACAAATGATCTTCCGGATATTTACAGGCCGCCCGAGCACCCAGGCCTCGCCACGGGTCTGCTGATCGGCCCAGTCCCTGGCGCGCTCCATCATCGCCCCCAGGTTGGTGCCCTTTGCCTCGTCATACTGGAGCTGAAGCTGTGCTTCACCTATTCGCACCTGATCGATTACGGGTGTTTTCGAAAATATGGCCAGCCACTGGGGATAGACCCAGGCGGATTCCAACCGGAAGGCCTCGCGGTCGCTGAATCCTTCGGGATTGAAAACGGAAATGCCCTTGAATTCTATGGCCTGGCGCGACCAGTCGATCCGCACGCCTTCCAGATGAACCTCCGAGCCCAGAATCTGCCCCGCCTGTCGGGTGATGCCCTGGCGAAGCAGGCCCTCGAACTGAGTCAGCAGCAGGACCGTGCCAATATTGATGGCGATGAGTAACAACCCCGTCAGGGTCATGATGAATTTGATGGCGGCTTTCACGAAAGAAGGCCCTCGCGGGGCTTAGTCAAAGGTGTGGGAGGTCCGAGCGACGGCTGAACGCGCCTCTGGCAGGTGCTTGCGAACGAACTTGGCCGCTTTCTGGTCCGGTCGCGGCTTCGGTGTCGCCAGGAAGTCCGGCGTGGCGGGCCAGTCGAAGAGGAACTGAGATTCCAGCCCCACAATTCGGAGTTGAACGCCGACGGCCTTCGGATTGACGGCGGGATTCTCCACCATGAACTGGCCTTCCGAGAAATAGAGGGTCAGCTTTCGTCCATAGCGTCGCAAGGCCCCGATCGGGACCTCTTCCAGTTCCGAACCAAGGGTCTTCTGGGCGGGCTGCAACTCGCGCCCGTCGGGCAGTTTCAACAGGATCGTCATTCCGCGCAGCCCAACCGCGTCATAGGCGATACTGCGATCCGGAAACTCCGACTCCAGGTGACACTCGATGGTCAATCCGCCCGCTCGGGACGCCTCCACTTCCGGTTGCGGAGGAACGCTTTCCAGATTGGCATCCATCACCGCTTCCGTGGCGGTATCCCCTTGTGCGGCATCTGTGGCTACCGGAGGCGTCATGGGCGCGGAGGCATGCCCTTCCCTGCCCCACACTGCATAGGAGGCCGTCGTGAACAGGTTCGGGTAGCGCCCCTCGCCCGCCTGAATCACAACCCGGTGAACGCGGGGGGTGAACACGATTTTCGCCGAGGGGGAAACCGCTTCGGCATCGGAGGAATCGGTGGTCTGGCAACCGGAGAATAAAACGAGGGCGAGGCCCACCAGCACAGGGGCGACGAAAGTGCGGGCGCTCATCGTGCCCGCTTCCGAATGGAAATATTCGATTTCTTCTTCTCTTTGGGGGCTTCGGGTTCCTTATCCGCCGTGTCAGAATCGGGACTTTCCGACGTCGGCGCTTCCGACACCTCGTCCGCTTCTCCCGTCTCTCCAGATTGAACCGTCTCCGTGGGAATGGCGGTCTGACCGTCCTTCCCCCCGTTGCCAAAGCGCTGGAGTACCAGTTCTCCTTCGGAATTCTTCATCTTGACCAGTCCCATCGGGGGTACCTGTTCGCTGATCCAGATTTCCGTGGGGGGCTCGCCGTCCTTTACGATGTAGTGCTCCGCCTGAATCTCACCGGAAGGCAGGGTAATCGTTTCGATACCCGCGGATTCGCGTGGAATGTCGGCATCGTCTTCCCAGTCACCGCCGTTTTCCATGGTGATTTCCTGCACCGCGCCGTTGCCTTCGCGAACCAGGAGGCGCTTCACATTGTCGGGCTCGCTCGCCGGCCCGGTCAGGAGCATCTTATAGACGGAAGAGAAGCCCACCTTCGGCACCAGTTCCGTCTCCAGCCACCACGCCTCCTTGCGCTTGATTTTCTCCGTGCCCACGATGGCCTGGCGGAGAAAATACTCCTGGCCGCTTGCCTGGTCTTTGAGAGAATACCAGGCGTAGGCGCCGACCTCCGGATTTACGAGTTTTCCAAGAAGGAGATCGGACATCATTCCCTGGGCCCTTGCCCCCTCGGGCAGGGCGGCCAGAAGGGCCAGCGCTATCACCAATAACTTTTTCACGTTGTAAACTCCTGCCGGAACGCGTCGCGGTTCCATCCTAACACAGTGACGTACCGGATCGAAAAACGATGTGTACACATCGACGTGAAAAATTGACTGCACAGCGAGTCCGCCCTATTATTAGGTTCGGGAATAAGGGACGAGGAATACCCATGAACTATTTTGTCAGGGCGCTGGTGCCCTTCTGCCTGGTCTGCGCGCCGTGGACCGGCGCACAACCCGTCGATGTGGAAGCCGTGGCGAGCCGGAACATGGCCACGGTGCTGGTAATCCAGGGTAAGCGAATCGACAATGGCGCGGAGGTACAGGGTAGCGGCTGCGCTATCCACCCCGATGGCTACGTCCTCGCAACGGCGCATCAGGCCGAAGGCGTGAAGGATTTTGTTGGACGCCTGGCCGACGGCACGAAAGTTCCGCTGGAACTGGTGGAGTCCCGACCCGAGGTCGAGTTCGCTCTTTTCAAGGCGGCCGCCCCCCTGCCGGCACATGCCATTCTGGGCGATGCCGAAGTGCTCAAGAGCGGCGCGCCCCTCGTATCCATCGCCGCGCCTATGAATCTGGAATTCTCTACCGTCACGGGAACAGTCGCTAATCCGAATCGAACCTTTGACGGCTATGCGGTCATCCAGGTTGCCCTCACCGCGACCCACGGCTCCAGCGGCGGCCCCGTCTTTGATAGGGAGGGCCAACTCATCGGCCTCATCAGCGGCGGTTTCAACGACATCGACTTCACAATTGTGAATAGAATCAACAACGCCTTCCCCCTGTTGGACGCCCACGGCTTGCGCGGCGCAAAAATGGCCGCTCCCGACCCGACGGAATCGCGCCTCGTGCCCGCCGACGGCGCCAGCGAGTCCGAACGCCGCGCCATCGAGGCCTATAACCGAGGTGTCGGGGCCCAGACCCTGGAAGAGAAAATTGAGGCCTACCGCCTTGCCGAGAAACTTTTGCCGACTTTTTATGAAGCCACCTTCAACCTGGCCGCGGCCGAGGCCCGCGCGGGAGCAACGGACAAGGCGATTGAAAGCTACCTGCGCGCCGCCGCCCTGCGGCCCGAAGGGCTGGAGGTCAAGAGAAACCTCGGTCGGCTCTACCTGCGCGAAAAGGACTACGACAAAGCCGTGACAATCTTTGACGAGGCCCGGAAGATCGCGCCAGACGAGGCCCAAAGCCACAACGATCTGGGCGAGGCCTGTCGGCGGGCGGGCCGTAACGAAGAGGCCATCGGCCATTTCTCGGAGAGCCTGCGCATCAACCCCGACGCGCCGAGCGCACACTACAACCTCGCCCTGACCCTGGCGGCGGCGGATAAGAGCGCCGAAGCGATCAAGCACTTCGAGGCGTACCTCGCCCTCGCCCCCACCGCGAACGACGCGGAAAACGTGCGCGCCTGGATAGCGAAATTGAAGATGCCGTGACAGCCTCAAAAACTTGAACCACGAATGAACACGAATCCACACGAATAAGAAACCAGGTTTCTGATTTTAGAATCGACTTCTTCGCAAACCCGCAATTCAATTTGAAGATAGAAATCAGATCGTTGAACCCATGAAGGCACAAGGCGAAAAAGTGGACCTATTGTCCTTCACTTTGAGTCCTTTGAGGTTAAAACAAAGTTTTGATTTGTCATAATCGGCGTCGATTTCCCATCTTAATTCGTGTAAGTTCGTGTCCATTCGTGGTTGGAATCTTTAGCCTCCACGGCTGAATAGTTAAACATACCGCAATTATCAACCAAGGATTTTATCGTGGCCGATCCGAAAATGCCCGCCAAGCTGGGGCGCTATGAAGTTATCCGTGAACTGGGCAAAGGCGCCATGGGCGTCGTCTATGAGGGGAAAGATCCCAACATCGGACGGCGCGTGGCCATCAAGACCGCGCGTCGCGAGGTGGTGGAAGCCTCGGGCATGGCCGACGAGATGATGGAGCGCTTCCTCCGCGAGGCAAAGGCCGCCGGCGCCTTGAACCACCCGAATATCATCACGATCTACGACGCCGCCGAAGAGGACGGAATGGCCTACATCGCCATGGAGTACCTCGAAGGGGGCGACCTGGCGGATATCGTCGATTCGCGCAAGCGGCTGGGTATGGAAGAAATCGTGGAGATCGGCGCGAACATCTGCGAGGCCCTCCACGTGGCCCACGAGCACGGCGTCGTCCACCGAGACATCAAGCCCGCCAACATCCTCATGCCGAAAGACAAGCCCCTCAAAGTGGCGGACTTCGGCATCGCCCACGTGAGTGATTCCAACCTTACGCAGGACGGCGCCCTCATCGGCACGCCCCACTACATGAGCCCGGAGCAGTTCATGGGGCAAAAGCTGGATGGCCGCTCGGATCTGTTCTCCGTGGGCAACATCCTCTATGAGTTGACCACCGGCGAAAAGCCCTTTGGCGGCGAGGCCCTGAGCACCGTCATGCACCGGGTCATCAAGATCGATCCCGTCTCCCCCACCGAATTAAACTTCGCCATCCCCGATGCCTTGGCCGGCGTTATCATGAAAGCCTTGAGTAAGCGCCCTGCCAGCCGCTTCAAGACGGGCAATGAAATGGCCGCCGCCCTGCGCGAAAGCCTGAAGGAAAACCCAAATCCGGCCATCCTCGATCCCGGCGCGAGTGTCGCCCTCTCTTCCACCATGGCGGCCCCGGCACCCGCAGCACCGGTGCAGGCAACCATGATCAGCCAGCCCGCATCGGAGGACTTTAAGTCTACGGTCGTCGGCTCGCGACCCGCGAGTCAGGAAACGACCATCGCCGGTCCGGGGCCGGACGCAACCGTGCCTGGCGGTTCGCCCGGACCCGAAGCGACTGTCGCGGGCCCGCCACCGGCCTCCGCAGTTGACGTTGGCGCAACCGTGCCCGGACTTGCGCCCGCCCAGATTCAATCCGCTCCGACGCCTTCCGCGGGACCCAATAAAGGCCTTCTTATCGGCGGCGGTATCGCGGTGGCGCTGGTGGTGATTATTGGCGGGATCATGATGTCCGGAGGGGAAAAGACTGAGACGCCGACGAAAACGCCCCCGCCGGACTCCAAGAATGGGGCGTCCACCGCATCTTCAGACCGCTATTACACGGCGGCGATCTTCGAGATCTATCGCGCGAATACAGAAGACGATTACAAGCGCTTCATGCAGAAAGAAGCTACCCTTGACGATCTGGCAGGAAAACTCAGCGAAGTATCCGGCACAATCGCCATTGAGTTGTTGGACTCGGCCGGCAATGTTCTCGCCAGCGCTCCCGCTTGGAGTGCGGGCGACCTTATCGAAATTCCCGCCGAACGCAAGGTCGGCGCCATGAGTTATCGGGTGACAATAACGGACCCCGCCCAGCCGGGTTCCGAAGGCGAAAGCTTTACGGACGAGATCGAGCCGGCGAGCACCCCCGAAGCCACGGCGAATGTGCCAATCATTTTCGGTCCCGTCTCGACTCTGTGAGACTTGGTCCATTCGTAAAAAAGCCCGCTTGGTGGTAGAATTCACCCATATAGGTGGTGTGTGTCGATAAACCATTGAAATGTAGGAGGTTGGGGAGAGATCCATGAATATCAGCAAACGTGTTTTGCATTTCGGTCTGGTGTTGGGCTTTTCACTGTGCAGTATGTCCAGCCGGGCGGACTTCTTTGAAGGCGACCCGGTCCCGGAAATTCAGGCCCAGGACATCTTTGGAAAATCGGTGAACCTGAACGAGATTCTCGAAAAGAATCCCGATCTGGTCATCCTCTTCTTCTTCACGCCGGACAACGGCAAGGCCATCGCCGCCAAGCTTCAGGCCCTGAAACGTCTATACAACAGCGATGCGCTCTCCATCATCGCACTGGGGATGGAATCCGACAAGGCGGCCCTTCAGGCCTTCGCCGACGGCCTCAAGATCCAGTATTTCCTCCTGGCCGATGAACAGGTCAAGACGGCCGAGTGGTACAAGAACGTCAACCAACTCCCCCTGACCCTCTTTGTCCACACGCCCGAGCGCAAAATTGAGCGGGTGCTGCGTGGCGCGGGTACGGAACAGGCCAACATCCTCAAGCAAGTCGCCGAGAATCTCTTCCAGCAACGTAAGACGGACAAGGCCTCGGCCGTAGTTGCGTCTGCGCTGGAAAACGGTGAAGACGCGAAGGAGGTTAAGGAATTGAACGGCCACATTCTCGTGGCCGAGGGCAAGCTGGACGAAGCCGAGAAGGAATTCGGCGAAATCGGCGCGGATGCCGGTCTGGCGAAGGTGGCTCTGGAGCGGGGCGACCTCGAAGGCGCCATCGCCGCCGCGGACAAGGCCGGTGACGATGGCTACGCCCAGGCGGTGAAAGGCGAGGCCCTCATCAAGTCGGGCCAGTTGGAGCAGGCCGAAACCAGCCTCGCGGCGGCGGCCAGCGCGGAAATCCCCGAATGGCAGAAGTCGGAAGCCGTCAATGCCCAGGGGCGTCTGGCCCAGGCCAATGGCGATATCGACAAGGCTGTGGAGCAATACGCCAAAGCCCAGTCGCTGGACCAATACAACGTGGAAGCCCTCAGCAACGAAGGTGCGGCCTATCGCGAACGCGGCGGCGAAAACGACTTGGCGCTGGCCAAGGAAACGCTGGAAAAGGCCTCCGCCATCCGTCCCGACGAGATGACCAATCTGATGCTCCAACAGGTCAGGACGGAACTTGAAGAAGCCAACGACATCAAGAAGGGCGAGCTCATCAAGAGCCTCATCACGGACCTGAGCAAGCGCTACGAAGAGCTCAAGGCCAAGGGAGAAGCGGAACCGGCGGATGACTGGACGTCCCGCCCCGTGGTGCTGGCCTTCCTGCCCGGAGAGACCAAGGGCAAGATAGTTTTTGATCGCGCCGGCACGGACATGGTCCTCCAGCGCGAAATCGAAGTGCAGGCCCAGGGCAAGAACGGCATCCAAGTGGTTGAACGCGTCATGCTCGACAAGCTCCTCCAGGAATTGAACCTGGGCAGCTCGGAACTCGCCAGCGGCGACACCCAGCGTCGTCTGGGTCAGGTGCTCTCCGCAGGACACCTTGGGTTCATCGACTTTGCGCAGGTGGGCGCGGACACGATGCTTTATCTTCGCCTGATCGACTCCGAGACCACGGGTATCTTTTTCCAGGCCTCCCAGAAGATCGACGATTCCAGGCCCACCGAGACGGTGGCCGCGGTGGTGAACGCCCTGACCGAGAAGCTCGCCTCCACCGAGCCGCTGCAGGGTCTGATTGCCGATGCCGCCGCGAACGATGCGGTAATCATTAACCTGGGCAAAAAACATGGCGCGAAAGAGGGCCTGGAGTTCAAAATCCTGCAGGATGGCGCCCCGATTGAGGTAGGCGGCAAGGTTATCGCACACCGTCAGAAACCCGTGGGCAAGCTGACCCTCACCACGGTGGAAGAGGACTACGCCATCGGCACGGCCTCCAATCTGGCCGAGGGTGTTACGCTGGCCAAGGAAATGAAGATTCAGCAGTTGAAATAGTCGCTCATCAGACGGACACACGAATCGCCCCGAAGGACTTCGGGGCGATTCTTTTTCGAGGGGGACTGTCCTGCACGCAAGGGCACTCACAGTGGGGTGAGTCATTGGGCAATCAAGATTTGCTCGATGGAGCAAGTCCCACCCCAATGTGCGGGACCGTCCTTCCGCTTTGAAAATCGCGGGACTGTCCCGTCGAGGGGGACTGTCCTGCTGTGTTGTCTCAGCCTGAATCGGAGTGATGCCTGTATTTCTTAGTGAGTGCGGTCAGTTGCACTCAGCATCTTTAACCGCCCTTCGGGCGTGAGTTTTTTAGGTATGGCAGGTCTATCGTCCGATGAAGGTGCTGGCGGGCGTGACACGGCTTGCGCGCCACGCTCTCTCATCGTCCGATGAGCCTGGCCGGGGTATCCCTCGGGCGGTTGCGCTCCCGCAGCGCCGCCTTCCGTTTCGCCCGGCATCGCCACGTTAGGCGACTTGGGCTTCCTGATTCAACTGTCTTCTTTTGCGGCGCTCTTCGCGGGCCGCTTCGAGCTTGCGGTCGCGCTCGGCGTGGATCTCGGCCTGCTTCCCGTCGAGCATGTCCTGGGGTGTCACATAGCCGATGGCGCTGTGCAGCCGCACGGTGTTGTATTCGGTGATGTAATGGCCGACGACGCGCTGTGCGTCCTCCAGGGTCAATGGCGTCTTGGGTCGGATACACTCCTGCTTGAGGGTCTTGTGGAAGCGTTCTATTTTTCCGTTGGACTGGGGGTAGTAGGGCGAGGTCTTCACGTGGGTCATGCCGCTGATGCGGATGAACTCCTTGAAGTCCCGGGAGAGGAACTGGGGGCCGTTGTCGCTGATGATGCGCGGCGTGGCGTCGGGGTGCTTTTCTTTGGCCATCTGCAACACGAGCTGGATTTCTTCCTCCTTCATGGACTCGCGGATTTCCCAGTGCAGGATGGCGCGGCTGAAGCCGTCCAGGACGCTGCACAAGTAGTAAAAAGTGCCGGATATGTTCACGTAGGAAACGTCCGTATGCCAGTGTTCATGGGCCTTCAGCGGCTGCTCGAAGCCCGTGCCCTTCTTGGATTGTTTCTTGTCCCAGGGCCGCAACAGGTCCTTGGCCCGCAGGGT